>JBAUVX010000141.1:0-3824 GCA_049583465.1 Waddliaceae bacterium
CTCAACTTTTATAAGTTGAGATCAAAATTCATCACAAAATCACCCTCAAGACCCAAAAAATCGGCTGAAAAGCGTTTAGTGAGATAGTTTCAAAGACCCATACTAGACCTTTAAATAAAATTAATACTTTATTTAAAAAATTAAATTATAATGTTCATTTTAGTTGTTAATATATTGTTTAATGAGGTAATTATGTTTGATATATCTAATGTGCATTCAAGAGAAGGACTTGTTAGATTTTTTTATGATTTTCCAAAAGAAAAAATCAGAAATAAAATGACAAGTAGGCTAATTTCAAGTGCTCTTGACAAACTAGAAAACAGAAATTGTAATATAACAGACGAACAGATAAGAGAAATCATTAGAACCCACTCCGAAAACAGAGGAACATCGGAGGCCATCGCAATAATCGCTAGGAGCATCCTTCACACCGCTTCACGGCAATCCATCAAGAGATCCGGCATAGGGATGCCGCCGGCTCCGGCCGGAAGAGGCGTGGATCTTGGAAACAGGATTCCTGCAATCATTAACGAGTTTATCGACGAGCATCCCCATTTAACCGCCGATGAAATGGCTGCTGAGGTTAAGAACTTATATCTCGTGCAAGTGAGCCCATCGCAGATTTTAAAGCTTCTAAGCCGCAGGCAGGAAGCTTCGGCTCATTTACAACGATTAAATGAGCAATTCAGTCAAGAAGATTCGATTTCCTCTGTACCTCTTAGAGATCTTTTTCTTGATACGGGATGCACCGCGCAAAATGGATCTAAGGAGGTAGACCTCCAACAGTTTCATGAATTTAAGGAAAAATTTACGATAAGGCCTAATCCGAAATCTCCCAGTCCTTTGCATTCTACAATCAGTTACCGGCATCCCGAGAGTAAGACAACAGCCCTCTATATTTATCCTATAAAAGATCGGAACTATTCATTTGCTTTAAAGAAAGGCTTAAGATATCGGCTTCTGGCCATGAGCCGGGACCATTCGGTCAAAGTTGTCTATGTAGGAAATATTCGCGAAATGCAGGAAGTGATGAATCAATACCGGGAGGGAGAAGTCCAACATCTTGTTATTGGAGGCCATGGTAATGAGAGGGGGTTGATCTTTGGGGATTCTGTCGACTCGAATGATCATCAGCTTTCCGTCAATACAGATTTCATGGGAAATAATCCCTTTTCAATCCTAGCTCCTAATGCAACTGTATTTGTGGATAGTTGCCGTGCAGGAAAGAGTGTAGAAGATGGAGAGAATTTTCAGGAATGGGTATCTCGGCATGCGCCCGGAAGACACGTTTATGCATCAAAAATAGGGTTTAAAGATAATAAACTCGTAGTGGACGATTTCAGGCACTGGAACGCGAGAGTGATTGATCAAGAGGGAAACGACCAAATGTCCGTCTTGGTTCACTAAAAAGAGTGCATGCCATCTTGCATTTGTTTAAGAAGAGCGTTTGAAAGTTGGGGATCATTGCGCACTTTTTCCGAGATCGCCCATTTTTTTTCAATATGATGTCCCGTTAACAAAAAAATTTCATCGGATAAAGAAAGAACATCGCGGAAGTCGTGTGTGATCAAAAGAATGGTCGTTCCATATTTTTTGTTCAAATTTTGCAGGAGAGCATACATGTTTTCACGCATGACAACATCAAGAGAGCCAAAAGGTTCATCTAAAAACAAGAACGGGCGGTTGTGTAGTAGAGCTCGTGCTAAGGAAACCCGCTGTCTCATCCCCACGGAGAGCTGATCGGGAAACAGATCTTCACATCCTTTCATTCCCATCTCTTCCAAAAGGCGGCGCGCTTTAGAGATCACCGGTTCCTTTCTGTGTTGGTTCTTGCCCAACTCTGCCATCAAAGTGATATTTTTTAGCACCGTACGCCAAGGGAGAAGCAGATCCTCTTGGGTCATGTATGCCACCTGTTCAAACCAGCGGGAAGGAGCCTGTCCATTAATGGTAATCGTCCCTCCGTTGGGATCCAGCATTCCGGTTAAGAGCTTAAACAGAGTCGTTTTTCCTTCACCGGAAGGACCAATCAATGCACTAATTCCCCCTTCCTTGAGTTTGAAGCAGAGGTCTTGGAAGACCGGATAGTCTCCGTAAGAAAAAGACAAATGATTGACTTCTAGCATCGTTTCCCCCTAAGTTGGTAAGGAACGCCGGTTTCCGAGTATAGCAGCTAGAGGGCGAAAGGTAAATCGATGAATGAAAAATTTTCCGCCGTACAAGCTTCTTTAGCCAGGGAGAAAATCGATGGGTGGCTGTTTTACGATTTTCGTCGAAGCAACGAATTAGCTTGCGGCTTTCTCGAAATTCCTCAGCAAACATTATTGACCCGCCGCTTTTTTTATTGGCTCCCAAAGCAAGGGGAACCTGTGAAAATCGTCAGTGCGATTGAAGACAAAGTCTTGCATCATCTTTCGGGAACAGTTAAGACCTATCGGACATGGAAGGAGCTCGAAAAATGTTTAGAAGACATTTTATCCGGTTGTCGGAAGGTTGCAATGGAGTATTCTCCAAGGAATGCCATCCCTTCCGTATCGAAAGTGGATGGAGGGACCCTGGAGCTTGTACGCAGTTTTGGTGTTGACGTTGTCAGTTCCGCCAATCTTCTTCAGCAATATACAAGCGTTTGGGATGCCCGCAAGCTAGACACGCACTTGAAGGCAGCCGATATTCTTTGTGAAGCAGTGGATCAGGCTTGGCAATGGATCGCCTCCAACCTGACCTCCCGGAAGAGAATCACAGAATATGCTGTTCAACAATATCTCTTGGAAACCTTTGCCGCCCATCGCTGTGTGACATCCGATCCTCCCATTTGCGCTGTCAATGAGCATTCCGCAGACCCCCATTATCTTCCGACCAAAGAACATTCATCCGCAATCGGGAGGGGTGATTTTATTCTCATCGATCTGTGGTGTAAACAAGATCTACCCCGAGCAGCTTATGCCGATATCACCCGGGTCGGTGTCGCCGCCCCGCAGCCGACTTCCCGTCAAAACGAAATTTTTACCCTCGTAAAAAGAGCTCGCGACAGGGGAGTGGAACTGATTCGAGAATGTATGAGAGAAAAGAGGCCGCTCATGGGTTGTGAAGTCGACCAGGCCTGCCGTCAGGTTATTGAGAAGGGGGGATATGGCGGCAGCTTCATCCATAGAACGGGACATAACATCGATGAGACAGACCATGGAAATGGCGCGCATATTGACAACTATGAAACCCACGATTGCCGAGAGCTTCTTCCCGGGACATGCTTTTCTATCGAGCCGGGTGTTTATCTACCCGGAGAGTTTGGGGTACGCTTAGAGTACGATGTTTTCATCCATTCTGATAGGCGGGTACAAATTACCGGCGGCATTCAGAACTCCATCACCTGTTTATTCTAAATTCTCAAAGGACATTCGCTCCTAGGTGCGAGAGGGCTTCATCTGTCAGCCGATTGCACCCGATAAAGGAAGCCGATTTTAAGGGCATCCCCACTAGGTGTGAGAGGGCATTGTCTGTCAGCCGATTGCACCTCATAAAGGAAGCCGATTCTAAGGGCATCCCCACTAGGTGTGAGAGGGCATTGTCTGTCAGCTGATTGCACTCGTTAAAGGAAGCCGATTCTAAGGGCATCCCCACTAGGTGTGAGAGGGCATTGTCTGTCAGCCGGGGGCAGTAGCTAAAGGAAACCGATTTTAAGGGCATCCCCACTAGGTGTGAGAGGGCATTGTCTGTCAGCTGATCGCACCCGATAAAGTCAACCGATTCTAAGGGCATCCCTACTAGGTACGAGAGGGCTTCATCTGTCAGCCGATTGCACCCGATAAAGTTAACCGATTTTAAGG
>JBAUVX010000142.1:0-6119 GCA_049583465.1 Waddliaceae bacterium
CTTTCTCTCTGTGCTCTCTGTGTCTCTGTGTTTTACACTAACAACCATGCTTTAAATGAGTGGTGAAACTAGTACCTGCGCATTATCAACCGAAATCGCAAAATCGCAATTCGCCCATGGCGTGAAAGAGGTAAAGAAATACCTACATCAACATTCTGTGATATCCGAGCTCAACAAGGTTTTCTCTTTTCTGGCAAAGCGTTCGGAACCCCGCTGTTTTGTTGAAGATGAACGAGAAGCTGTGAAGCAAATTCTAGAGATTCTGCAGCACAATCAAGTGTACAGTTTGCAGGGAGGCACGGTTGCCATCTAAGCTGACACCGTCTGCATTCATGGAGATGGACCCCATGCAGTCCCCATTGCTCGTGCGCTTAAAGACAATCTCCGATCTCGTCAAATAAAGATGCAAGCGCTTTGAGAAAGGGTTCGCGCGGTGCTATCAATGGATTTATCTTGCCGGTCACCCTGGGCATTATGCTTTAAAAGGACAAATAATCACGGCGGCTATCATCACCCGCTATGGCCTAAGCAGTGCAGGGATCTTAGTGGTGCTGGTGATGGGAGCGATGAGCGTTCTTGCTCTCAGATCAGATGCAAAAAAGTTGTGGTCTGTCGAGCACATAACTCAGCAAGGGGTGTCGGCGAACACCCCTGAAAAAGCCCGCTTCAGGGAAAAATTGTTCGCGCTCAATCAAGCCCCTATGGTCAACACGTAAATTTTTTTGTGTGCAGAATGGAAATTTCGGAACTTCCGATAAAAAATGCTTTTCTCATTGGTGAAAACTTGATTCGCGAGCTTTTTTCTTTATCGTTCTTATCGTTGGTTTTGCCGAGGTAAAAAGGTCTCATTTCTATCGTGTCAATCCAAATCTTGAGTTTTCTCGGGTGTATGGTATGGGATTTTTTTCCCTTTATAGAGATCGAGGTATTCTTGAATGGCGGTGAGAAACCGTTGTGCATAGTGTTCCTGGGTAAAATTACTGTGGGTTATCTCATATCCGATGTCAGTGAGCCGCTTTCTTTCGTCCTCAGCCTGCAGATAAAAAAGTATTTTCTTGCAAATGGAGTCGTCGGACTCATCCAAATCGATGACGGCGGCAAATTTTCGGAAAAATTCGTGGTCCTCATCGGGGAGATCGGCCATCAAAAGGGAGCGGCAAGCGGGGATTTCAGAGTATTTGCCATAGCGAGAGCGATATCTTCCGGAACATGTGAGACAGATTTTTGCCGCATTAATCGCTTTAGCATAGCGGATCGCCTCTTCATTAGTATACCCATTTCCCACCATTCCCCCCGGATGCGATAGTACTCCCATTTTGTATCCGGCGAATCGAGGGTCTTCGCGCATTTTGAGGATTAAACCTTTCAGGCGTGTACGCAATGGGTAGCGTCGAGGGTGAATGGCTCCTACGAGGAGAACATCGATGGTTTTGTCTTGATGGTAGTCTCGAAAAATCGTCTCTTCGGCGCAATGAGAAATATTGACCATCTTACAGGGCAGGTCTTTAAATTCGGGGTAGTTCATTTCATTGCGATGGTGGCAGATGACAAGGTCGATCTTATTTTCAGTGATCTCTTTGACGGTAAAGCTTCGGGGATGGGAAGAGGTGCCCATCTCATTGTAGGAAATGCAAGCCGGAAGGTTATTTTCGCTAAATCCTTTGATCTCAAAGGGCTTATAGACAAATACGAAATCAGGCTTTTTTCCTTTTCCATAAATTGCTCGGATATTTTCATTGAGTGTTTTTTCCAAATCCCAGTTATCCCAGCCGGGTCCCGACCAGATGAGACGGCATCGTTTTTCGATCGCTTCCACAGCATGGAAGCGGACCCGTGAGGTGCGGTGGAGATAGATCTCTCTTTGACAAAGGTAGAGGATGCTGATATCTTCAAATTTCTTAGCCATTTAACACGCATGCCAAAAAAGGCATGGATCACATACCCCGATGGAATGAAAACCGTGCCTATAGCTTTTGTGATCTACCATACCGACCTTTCGGAAAAGGGTGTGGAAGCCATTGGCAGCACCTATCCGGCTACTTTTAAGCTGGATTGGCCGAAGCGATGGAAAGAACTGCAGAAAAGCTTCCTCCCGCATATTCCTGAATACATCGACCTCTTATTTCAGTCAACCCGGCTTTGCCATCCCGACTGCAAGTGTGTGGTTCTCACAGACCGGTCGACATCCCTTTCTCTTTCTGAAACGATCGAGATGCACCGCTACGACTTAGACCGGGATAAGCCCGCTTACATGCGGCTTTTAGCTCAGAGGCAATATCTTGAAGAGGCAGAGCCTTCCTTTCACATTCTCTTTCTCGATTACGACATGCTGGTACAAAGCAATCTTGAGGATATCACGCAAAAAGAGTTTGATGTCGCTCTCACTCACGAGCTGGCCTATAACCGGATCAATGGCTCTTTTATCATGATCCATGCCGAACGGCTAGAGAAAGGGAAACATTATTTCGACCACATTAAGAGGCAGTTTCACGCTCAATTTTCCCGGTATCAAGCTTGGGGGGGTGTAGAAGCGGCCATGAATGCTTTCCTGCAAGCAGAAAAAGCGGCGATCGGAGGCAAAGAAATTCACGAGGTAGAGGGGATACGCCTTATGATTTTGCCGTGTGAAGTCTATAATTACCCCTATATTCAACCCGGTGTTCTTGATTTTCCCGGCTATTTTCCCGATAAGAAAATTTTACATTTTAGAGGAGCGAGAAAAGAGGGGATGTTCGCCTACTGGAACACGTACTTAAAGCCAAGATGAAAAGCATCCCCTCGCTGAACAATGGAAAATTGACTCGCCAAAGACAAAACTTTGTTAATCTCGATAACCTGTAGCCCCTGCCATCAGTAAAGCAAGATACTCTTGAGCAGATAGACCTCGTTCTTGAGCATCTTTAAATGCTTGGTAAGAAAAATCGGCATTATGAAAGCAAGTATGAATGAAGATAGGTTTTTCTCCTAAAATTTCTTGTTGAACGATTATCTGGAGATTTTTCCTTTCAGAAAGTAAGGGACTTCCTGTAAAGGCTTCGACAAAATCTTTTAGCTTTTGTTCATCATCTTTAATGCTCAGCAAGTAACTTTTAAAGGCCTGCTTGACTTCAGCAATCTGTTCAGGAGAAGGTGCAGATTCAGCTGGAGCATGTGGTGAAATGGTAAATTCCAAACGATTGGTTAGTTCGCCTTCATCGGTCAAAAAAATCTTTGCCAAGTCTTGCGGTGGAGCTATTTGGCTTATAAATATTGTTTCTGCAGATTCTTGACGGGTTTTAGGTGAAACCACTCCCAAAAGGTTCTCATCAGCTTGTTTGAACTTTCCTCCGAATTTTGTTGGAGCCAAATCTAAGACAAATTGTTTTTCTCCCTTTAACGGGTTAGCATGATTAATCAGTTCCTCTTTTAGGTCTTTGATATATTCATCCTCATTGTCAAATCCCAAACCTAAACGAATCCATTCCCTATTTACCTCTCCGTTGTCTTGATAAAATTTCTTCAGATTTGAATCGTATGGGTCGTATTTTGCGTATGCATAAAGAAATTCCAACGTGGCAACATCATAGCGATCCAAATCTCTAATATCATTCAAGTTATACAGTTGTAAATTCGATGCTGCCGGAGCAAGAGTTCGGAGGAGGGAATGTGAAAACTTAATACTCGCTAAGGGGAGGTCCAGCAAATACATTTGATCGAGAATATCGGTAAATAAACGCATTTTCTCCAGCCTTTTAGGGGTTAGAGGCTGTTTAAATCCAACAACGACACCACTGTTTTCGTCCACAACGAAAATCCCTTCCTCGGGGTCGCAAAAATACTCCTTAAATGCATTTTCGTTCTGCATCGCCGTCAGAAATTCTCTAGAAGGTCCGCCTACGTCTTGACCCTGTGGATCTTCTTGAAACTGAATTTGCATCCTCCTTAACCGAAGATGATTTTGCACTTCAAGCAATTTTCTAAAATAACGATCTTGTTGATCGTCTTGTCTGCCTCTAGGTACCTCAATCACTATAGGTTCCTCCCCCCAAGGGTTATCGTCAGGAGCCATCATTTGTTGAAAATTTTCTTGATATTTATTAACATAAGCCTTTTGTTCATCCGAGTTTAATAAGAGATATAATGAATAAATACTTGTCTGTATGCGTAAGTCATACCCTAGAGGTAATAAGTATTGATCGAAAAGAATGTCTAGTACCGTCTCTCCTTGCTGATTCTGTTGAAGAAAATCAACTCCCTCTTCTTTAAAGAAACGCAAGATTTCTACATGGCCGCTCGCAGCAGCTACGTGCGCCGGAGTATCGCCATCTCTATCTTTGTGTTGGAGATCGATACCGGCATCCAACCCTTTCAATGTACGCAAGACTCCGACATTGCCATCCCCTACAGCTAGATGCAATGCAGTTTGGCCATATTCATTTTCAGCTCGAAAATCAGTATCGCCTTGTAATTCCTTCATACGCCGCAAGAATCTTTCGTCGCCATTCTGTGCAGCCAAATGAGCTAAAGTACTACCCCCTTGTTCACTTTTTGCATTGAAATCTACCGGGGGATCCAGTTCTTTAGCAAAGTCCAATATATCTTCTTTGCCATTCAAAGCGGCCAATCCCATTGGAGTAAAGCCATCATTATTTGTCACTTGGAGACTGAAATTGGGATCTAATGCGCACAAGGCTCTCAAGACTTCTACATTGCCGCCATCGGCAGCCCAATGCGCCGGAGTATCGCCATCTCTAGTTTTGTGTTGGAGATCGATACCGTCATCCAACTCCTTTAGTGTGCCCAAGACTCCTGTATGGCCTTTATTCGTAGCTAGATGCGCTGCAGTTTGGCCATATTCATTTTCAGCTCGAAAATCAGTATCGGGTTGTAATTCCTTCATCCGCCGCAAGAATTCTTCGCGGCCATTCTGTGCAGCCAGATGAGCTAAAGTACAACCCCCTTGTTCATTTGTTGCGTTGAAATCTACCGGGGGATCCAATTCTTTAGCAAAGTCCAATATATCTTCTTTGCCATTCAAAGCAGCCAATCCCATTGGAGTAAAGCCATTATTTGTCACTTGGAGACTGAAATTGGGATCTAATGCGCTCAAGGCCCTTAAGACTTCTACATGGCCGCGTTCGGCAGCTATATGCGCCGGAGTATTCCCATCTCGATCTCTTTCTTCGAAATTAGCTCCCAATTGATGAAGTACAGGTAATAAGTCTGCATGGCCGGATATTACAGCTAGATGAACAGGAGAGTAGCCGTTTTCTTCTTGTTTTGATGACAGAATATCTTCGACAAACTGCCCTTCTTTTCCCTTTAACAGTAATAACAAATCGAGAAGGTCCTTCCGCTCATCTTGTATTACCTCAAATATTAAGTTGCGATTCTCAAAAAGTGCTTTTGCCAGCTCCTCTACCTTGTTTACAGGGACGCGATCTTGGCGATCGTTTCTAACCACTGTAATACAAGGAAGATCAGGATTTTCAGAAAGAACCCGGGAGCATTCCGATAGATAGTTGTTAATATCTATTCTTCTCTCATCTTCGGGCAGCAAGACAATCTCTCTACCCTGCCACTGCCTCGAGGATCGAACTTCATCTAAGTCGGTAGAATTAACCGGATTATAAGCATGACTTTTTCCATCGTTTGGTATTATTGGCATTTTTACCTCAACTATATTATAGCAAAGAAAAACATTTATTTTAACAATTTTTATTATATATCTAATTTTTTGTGTTTTTTATATTAAGTAATTTTAAGGTTTTATACAAATCCCAATTCTTGAATTTGATGAAAGTGTATAAGAACCTATCTCACTAAACCATTTTTGCCGATTTCTTCCCTCTTGGGCTGATTTTGCGCTCAATTTTTCACTCAACTTTCATAAGTTGAGATCAAAATTCATCACAAAATCACCCTCAAGATCCAAAAAATCGGCTGAAAAGCGTTTAGTGAGATAGGTTCAAAGGAGTGAGGAAAGGGAATGTTTGCCCGGAAACAATCTATAAATCCCACATTCCGCATGTTGCGGGAGGTGATTTCAATAGATTTTTGATTCTAA
Source organism: Waddliaceae bacterium (assembly GCA_049583465.1). Taxonomy (GTDB): domain Bacteria; phylum Chlamydiota; class Chlamydiia; order Chlamydiales; family Waddliaceae; genus JBAUVX01. Next base: position 6,047 of record JBAUVX010000142.1, read on the forward strand.
GTGGGTTACAAAATCGAAGCTTGGTCTGTAGTCACCAATCGAGATTTTGTAATCCACTTAGAATTAAAAAGAT
>JBAUVX010000143.1:0-11699 GCA_049583465.1 Waddliaceae bacterium
CGTCCTTTCTCTCTGTGCTCTCTGTGTCTCTGTGTTTTACACTAACAACCATGCTTTAAATGAGTGGTGAAACTAGTACCTGCGCATTATCAACCGAAATCGCAAAATCGCAATTCGCCCATGGCGCTTTGTTCTCTTATCGATACTCCGGGTTTTCCGACAAAATGGCATCGAGGGTTCTAAAGTGGAGTTTCGCGACCTTTGCCAAAAGAGAGCGGCCATATTTCATGAGAAATTTTCCCCCTGTCTCGATGACAATCGAAGCCGCTCCTTTCGGGAGCTTCATAGAAAACTCACGACTGAGTCGTTCCAGTTCTTCGAGAAATGCCTGACGGGCAAGGATGGAGGCGGCAGCCACGACGAGATCCTCTTCTCCTCGATGCCTTTGGACGAGATCGACGTTCAGGTTTTTTTTCTTCAAGGCATTTTCAACAACATGTTCAGAGGCGAACTGGTCAATGATGACATTGATGCATTCCGTTTTTTGTACTAAGGCTGAAATGGCGGTTGCATGTCCCCATGCTAACAGGTGATTGAGGTTTCCAAACTTTTTATAGAGGTCATTGTATGTTGCCGGAGTGAGTGTGACGATGTGGTAAGGGTAATGTTTCCGTAGGAGGCTGCCTATTTTTATCACAGTGCTGTCGCTCATCGATTTCGAGTCACGCACGCCCATTTTTTTCAGTTGTAAGATTCCCGGTCCGGAAGCAAAGACTCCGGCAATGCATAATGGACCAAAAAAATCCCCTTTTCCCGCTTCGTCAATTCCAATGCGGCTTGTTTGATCGATGTCGATTTCTCTATAGCTATTCGTAAAGGTTCCCAACACTTCGGGTTCAAGGTAAAATTCGACGAATTCCTGTGTCTCCTTCCCTTGAACCATGAGTTTCCCTGATTGATATAAGGTGCAAGACAATCCCTTTTTTTTCGCAGAAAAAATCGTGTAGGGAGGAGTTGAGAAAGTAAATCCCTTGGACCGGAGATCTCCCATGAGCTTCTCTGCTACGCTAAGATCAACTTTCGCGACAAATAGAGACGGTTTTTTTTGAGAGTTTGACATGGCTCTCTTAATCTCTCCCTACTTTGAAACAACCCGGGTTATATTTTGGGGGATCTTGGATTGATCGTCAATGACCTTTTTTCTCTAACTCTTGTAAGATGTCTTGCGTTGGATAAGACAGGCATGGGGGCATCATCATTTTTTCCCTTTTCTCTTTTCATGTCATTCATGTATAAGTAGAGCACGGCCTTTGCTAGGTAGAGTATTCTTGACCCACAACTTGGATTAATATGGGATTGTATGAAAAGTATGATTACTGAAGAATTAAAAAGCTTGGGAGAGGTGCTGAAAAAGAAGCGAAAAGAACGCAATCTTTCCTTAAAAGAAGTAGAGAATGCGACTTCTATCCGGATCGGTTATTTGCAAGCAATCGAAGGGGGCGATGATCAGAAGCTTATCTCTCCGGTCTATGCAAAAGGATTCATCAGGCAATATGCCCTTTTTCTAGGAATTGAAGGGGAAACCCTCGTCAAAGATCACCCGGAAGTTTTCAACCAATTTGAAAATCAAGAATTTTCTTACGGCATTGGTACTTTAGAATCGAGGGGTAATCCCAGCGTGGGAGTCAAGTGGGTTCCCAATGCCTTTTGGATAGCCGCTTTTGTTCTTGTGATTGCTGCTGCTTGGTATTTTGCCCGATTTCTTGACATTCTCTGACATGGATTGTGATAATCCTTCTTCGATGAGGCTTCACCTCTCTTCTCGATGGGATTGGTTGCAACACATTTTCTTTGGCTTGTGCATTGGCACCGCAGATCTTATTCCCGGAGTTTCAGGTGGTAGCATGGCCCTGATTCTAGGAATATATGAAAAGTTAATCGATAGTGTAAAAAGTCTGGCGGGTAAAGACGTGCTTTGCCTCCTCTTTCGCTGTGACTGGAAGACGCTTTCCACAAGGGTTCCATGGGACTTTTTACTCGGATTATTCATTGGAATCGTTATTGCTCTTGCGACTTTATCCCAGGCAATCCAGTGGATTCTTGGCCATGATGTTTATCGCATCTATTTTTTTTCTCTGTTTTCAGGAATGATCATCTCTTGTGCTCTTATTTGCCTCCATCAGCTGAAGGATTGGAAAAAAAGGCACAGTGTGCCGTTAGTTCTTGGAACAATCATGACCTTTCTGCTTACAGGACCCCAAAAAGAGAAACCCCATCAGGCTCCATGTTATCATGTTCACATGTCTTCAGCCGTTCTTGCCAATGCTTCATTCGACTTGCATGATACAAACATCCGCAATTACGATCCTCTTTCCCGCAGGGTTCTCAATGTGTCAGAACCGACCTTGTTCGCCATGCTTTCCAAAGGATATATCCATCCCGAAACCCTAGTACAGGAAACAAGCAAAAATACAGTGGGAAAGGCGGGCGATTTTGTTCAGAAAAAGAACCCCTCACCGATCAATGCTTGGCTGATTTTCTGTGGATCCATAGCTGTGATTGCTATGCTTTTGCCGGGAATTTCAGGGAGCTATTTGCTGAAAGTTTTCGGCATTTATTCTTTAGTCATCAGTTCTTTAGCTGATTTTTTTCGAGATTTAGCACTGTTGAAAATGAATGGAGACGCTTTTCTTGTCTTGGCAAATGTAGGAACGGGAGTCTTTATTGGAGCCTTGTTATTTTCACATCTCATTGCATGGCTGTTGACACACTATCGCACCACGACAATGATGACGTTAGCCGGTTTTATGCTCGGAGCTTTGCAAACTGTTTGGCCCTTTTGGACGCACACCTATCTCTTGGATCCGCTAAAACTTGAAAAAGGAAGACAGCTGCATCTCCTGCAGCCCTGTTTTCCCTCTATCTTTTCTCTCTCAACAGTGATTGCAGCCTGTTTTTTTGTCACCGGATATTTAGTTGTTTTTATTTTAGAAACACTCGCAAAGCCGACAAAGGGGGCTCACGGGAAAATACACTCATTTCTTACGTCGAAACGTTCAATCAGAATCCGACAAAAGCAATCATAAATTGTTCGATGCCGTCTAAAAATCTTTGCATTGCAAGAAGGATTAAAACCATTCCCATGAGTTTTTCACACGCCATCAATCCCTTTTTTCCTAGAATGCGGTCGAGAAAAACCGAAGAAAAAAGGATGAGTGCAGCGGCAATCCATGCGCATGCAATCGCTAATAGCATCATGCTTTGCGTCTGTTCCATGTGGGCATAAAGCATGATCGTAGCGAGGAGAGAAGGGCCGGCAATAAGGGGAATGGCTAAAGGAATAATAAAAGGTTCTCCTTTGGGAAGCTGCTCACGAATGCTGCTAAGATGGGGAAAAAGGATTTGAAGGGCAATAATGAATAAGATGACTCCGGAAGAGAGCCTGACCGTCGTTTCAGATAGATGCAGAAGATCAAAAATCACCTCTCCTAAGAAAAGGAAAATCAACATCGTGACAAGAGCGATGAGCATCTCTCTGGCCAGGATGTATCTTTGCCTTTTGGGAGTCAACTCTTTGACTAAAGAAAGATAGGGGGATACATTGCCAATGGGATCCATGATCAGAAATAAAACTAGCGAAATGGTAAAAAGCGTCATGATTAAACTCGCCTAATAAATAATGCTAATCCTTGAACAACCATTTCAACAGCCATTAAAGTAAGAAAAAGTCCCATCAATTGTTCTAGAGCAGCTAACCCCCTTTTTCTGAGGATTCTTTGCAGGTAGGGAGCACTGACCAGTACCAGAGTGATCGCTAACCAAGAAAGAGCAATGGCAAGAGAAATTTTGAGATGGCTGCTTTCTTGATGGCTGTATAACATGATAATGGTTAAAAGGGCCGGCCCGGAAATTAATGGCGTGGCAATAGGAACAAGCAAAGGTTCATGGACTTCCGCAGCTTCATTAACATTTGGAGATTTGGGAGAAAAAATCATGTTGAGGGCGACAAGCAGCAGCAGAACCCCTCCGCTGATTTGTAAGGTATAATTTTTAATCTCTATCTGATTCAGGAACACCTCGCCAAAATACTGAAAGAAAAGGGCGAGGAAAAAACCGAGGATGGCTTCTCTCAGCATGATCTTTTTTTGACGTTCAATATCAAAGTCTTTGATGAGAGCAATGATTGCCGGGGAGTTGCCGACGGGATTGGCAACCAAGAAGAATGTGACTGCGAGGTTGAAAATATTCATCTATAGCGAGTTAATAACGTAAGCTAACGGTGTCATCGCTGAGGGAACAAAAGGGGGATTGCTCTATGCTCATCGTTTTTCATTCCGTAGGGTGCATTTTCATGCACTATTTGTCATTTTATCTTTTAGCTGGTATATTCGCAATTATTCTAACACCGGCAAATAGGTCGCAGCCCGGGATCTAATGCATTCCCAGTTATCAATAGATTCATCTCAATTGAAGCAGTATGTTTCTTCAGATACATTTTTCTAATTCCGATCAATCGCCAAGATTAAAGGTCTTGTGGCTCACGGATTTGCATCTGGATGCAGCCAAGGATGAGCGCATTAACACATTTTTTCAAGAGTTGATCGAACAAAATCCTGACGCCATACTCATCGGCGGAGATATTAGTAATGGGGTAAACTTTTTAGTTTATCTTAAAAAATTAACAAAACTTTTTCAAAGGTCGTTGTATTTTGTGTTGGGAAACCACGATTTTTATTATAGTTCTATCACAAAGATTCGGCAAATGGCCCGTCGTGCATGTGATGAATGGAAACAGATCCATTACTTGACCGGAAGCGGTGTCGTCGAGTTGACTCCCGGCACCGCATTAATTGGCCATGATGGGTGGGCTGATGGCCGAGCCGGCAATTTTTTAGACTCGACAATCATTTTACACGACTACCTACTCATCGATGAACTCAAAAATTTAACTCCTGCAGAGAGGCAAAAAGTCCTCAATCGATTGGGAAATGAAGCCGCGGAGGAATTACGTTCTGTTCTTCTGAAGGCTCTTGAAGATTATGAACGGGTGTTAGTGTTGACTCATCCTCCCCCTTTTCGAGAATCCTGCATGTATAAGGGCAAAGTTTGCGATGAAAACTGGGCGCCGCACTTTGTTTGTCAAAGTATCGGCGATATGTTGAAAGAGGTTTTGGTCCATTTTCCTACCAAGCAAGTGCTGGTCCTTTGCGGACATTCTCATCACACTGCTGATCAATCGCCTCTTCCCAACTTACGCGTGTTAACAGGGCATTGCGAACTAGGACATCCCTCTCGTCAAGGTATGATCGACATCTTGTAACCCACATTCCGCATGTAACCCTGCACCAATGCGCTAACGGCCATTACATTCCCGAATGACCCAAAAGCCGCCTATAAAGATGGTGTCATGCACATTCTAACGCCTCATCAAGCAGGGTGTTGATTCCCTTGTCATTACATTCCATAGCCGATGCAAATGGCGTTGTTGTTTTTTATTGAGATCACGAAGAATGAGAAAACAATCATCGTTGCGACTAAACGCGGCGTTTGTCCAATTCGCAGATCCGTTGACAAGGATCTTATTGTCAATAATCATTAATTTATGGTGAAGAAGTCCTTGTCCTGTACTCAACCGAACAGGTACCCCCCCTTTCCTTAAATGATCGGCAACTCTTGAACTCACTCCCGAACCCGAATGCTGATCGATGATGACTTGAACATCGACGCCTCTGTGCTTGGAATCGATGATTTCCTGAGCAAGATCAAGCCTTGTCCAGGTAAACATGGCGATTTTGAGAGATTTTTCAGCTGTTTGTATCAGCTGCTGCAATTGCTTAATAGCATCGGCATTATCGGGTAGAAACCACATCTCTATGGGCTGTCCTCCAACCAAAAAACGTTCAGCTTCGATCGTTTTTACTTTTCCTGCTGTTGCCATCATTTGGGCCTTTTTTATAATGGTTTGGCCGAAGTCTTCACTATGGAGGCCAATGACCAAATTCCCGTGTATTTTTAATGATGGGCGAGTCATGTTTGCAGATCCGATCCAAACATTGCAACCGTCGGTCAGTAGAATTTTTTGGTGCATGAGGCCTTTTCCTTTCCGGTAATACGTTTGGACGTTCTGACCAAGTTTGTTGGCAACTCCTGATGAGGCGTTACTGTCGCAGATTACCCGAACATCGAGACCCTTTTCACTTTTAGTTCGCAAGGCACGGATGATTGTTGGATCGGCGAGGCTATACGTGAACAAAAAAATCGAGTGTTCAGCTTGGCGAATCGCCTGGAGAAAAGTCAATTGCAAATCATGTCTCGTTTGTGTGCTATAAAACTCCGGAGATTGACCTGGCTGGGGGAGGGGGGGGTGAGTGGCATGATACCCCGCCGCAAAAAAGGACAAGAAAGAGACCCCGGCAATCAAGAGGCGAAAAAGTGCTTTTCTCATATAAGGCTGGGAATCCGGCTATTTGCATCCCATAGGGCTTGCTTTAATCCCGTATAACGTCTTTTTACTTCATTGTTATTAACAGCAATCGCTAAGGCCTTCTTCATGCCTACGAGAACGAGAAGTTCTTTTGCCCGAGTGACTCCCGTATACAAAAGGTTTCGATGGAGGAGTTTGAAATGACTTGTCACAATTGGCATGACAATACAGCGGCACTCGCTTCCTTGGTACTTGTGGACAGAGACAGCATAGGCTAACACTAGCTCATCGAGGTCTGAAAACTCGTAGATAACTCCCCTATTTTCAAAATTGACAGTGACTTGCTGTTCCGCGGCATCAATCTTGGCAATTCTTCCTACATCACCGTTGTAGACCTTTTTGTCGTAGTTATTGCGGATTTGCATGACCTTGTCTCCGACAGAAAATTTCTTTCCGTAACGTATCAGGGCGTGATCTTTTGGATTAAGGGTCTCCTGTAGGACAGTATTGAGGTTTTCCGTTCCCACAACTCCCTTTTTCATGGGAGCGAGCACTTGAATGTCCTCGAACGGATCAAAATGATATTTTTTTGGAAGACGCTGGGTGACCAGGATGATGATTTGCTGTTGTGCTTGTTCGGGATCATTCGACTCGATAAAATAGAAATCGCTGTTGGGTTTGTTGTCGATTTCAGGAAAGACTCCTTTGTTGATGCGATGTGCGCTGGTCACAATGCGGGAACCCTTGGCTTGGCGAAAAATTTCCTTTAACATTGTTGTGGAAAGGCAACCGGAAGCGATGATATCTTTGAGAATATTTCCCGGGCCTACGCTGGGAAGCTGGTCGATATCGCCGACAAAAATCACTCGAGCATGGTCGGGGATGGCTTTAAGCAGGCTATACATCAACACCGTATCAATCATGCTTGCTTCATCGATGATGATCAAATCGCACTTAAGGGGAGACTCCCGGTTCCTCTTAAATCCGCCAATTTTAAAATTATATTCAAGGAGACTGTGGAGGGTATGGGCCTTTTCTTTTGTGATTTCACTCAGACGTTTGGCCGCTCTTCCTGTTGGAGCTGCCAACATAATGTTGTTTGTCAGTTTTTTCGTCACACAAAGAATGGCATTGGTAATCGTACTTTTACCCGTTCCCGGTCCTCCTGTGATGATGTGCATTTTTTGGGAAAGACCCTGTTTGACTGCGGATATTTGTTCTCGTCCTAATAGAAAACCCAGCTGTTCCTGTACCCAGTTCAACGCATTCTCAAGATGAACCGGCCTTAGATGAGTCTTTGCTTTTGACAAGCGCTTGATCTCTTTTGCGATTCCCCTTTCGCAAATGTAGAGCGGCTTTCCCCAGACAAAATAAATAATTTTTCCTTCAAGAGGAAGCTCTTGCAGGACAATGCGCTCTTCTCTTTCGAGCTGGTCCATCCTTTCATGAATCAGCCGGCGGTCGACAGCGAGGATTTTTTCGGCTTCATCGAGGAAAGGGTCCTTTGGAAAGCAGACATGCCCCTCATTCGATAACTGGGACAAGACATATTCGACTCCTGAATCAATCCGTTGGGGAGACTCGTTGGCAATTCCTAGTTTTTTAGCAATTTCATCCGCCGTTTTAAATCCGATTCCAAAAATATCTCGGGCAAGAGTGTAGGGATTGTCTTTGACCGTTGCGACACTTTGATTGCCATATGTCTTAAAAATCTTTTGTGCATAGATAGGACTCACACCGTGGGATTGCAAAAAGATCATCACCTCTCGAATTGACCGTTGTTCTTCCCAGCAAGTTTTGATTGTGTTCAGCCGTTTTTTGCCTAATCCTTCTACTTCGAGAAGTCTGTCAGGGTTGCAATCGATAATATCCAATGTATCCATTCCAAACTTGTCGACTATACGCTTGGCAAAAACAGGGCCGATGTTTTTAATGAGCCCTGATCCTAGATATTTTTCTATACCTCGCAAGTCTGCGGGTTCTTCAATATGGCATGTGTCGACTTCAAACTGCATTCCATAGGTCGCATGCTGCTTCCATTGCCCAATACAGCAAACCGTCTCTCCCGGTTGGATGGAAGGCATCGTTCCGACAATACAGGTGGGATCCCGTTTTTTTGGCTGTTGGAGCTTTGCAATGGTAAAGCCATTATCAGGGTTTTGATAGGTGATCCTTTCAATATAACCGAGGATTTGATCCATCAAACGTCGAAGTCCGTTTTAATAATTGAGCAGCGGCAGATCCTTGCCGGGGGGAGATTGCGAAGAATCATTCTCGATGTTCCGTTGTGTGCTAGAAAAAAGCTCTCTTTAATCGACTGAACCTTCATGAAATCCTTTTTCTTTTCCTCAGGAAGAAAAAGAGGGATAATTTTTGCAATCGCCGGATATTCAAAGTAAGACAGTATTCCTCCATCTTCAATCAGCCTCTGAAAGGTTTTGAGGATCTCTTGAACTTGGCTAGATGAGAAGGCATTGAGCGGAAGTCCTGAAATAATCACGTGATAGAGGTAATTGTCAGGTTTCCAGTCTGTAATGGAGGTGTGGTAAACATGGACGTTTTTTACATGGCCAAACTGTTGGAGGAGAATGTTGCAAAACTCTTCGTCTAACTCGATAAGATCCAAGCGGTCTTCGGGACGGAGATGGTCGATAATTTTCTTGGTCACTTTACCTGTCCCCGGCCCCACTTCTAAATAGTAACGGGGAGGGATGTCTTCAAAAGGGTAAGGAATCGATGTCGTGACCCCTTTAGCAAGCCAGGGTGAACTGGGAAAAGCAGATCCAACTTTACGTGGAGCCTGAATAAATCGCCGGAGAAATGCTAATCCGTTTTTGATTGATTTGAACCGTGATTGTTTCATTTTTCTCGGAATATGGGGATGATTGTGCTTATGTTTATCCTTAATCCAACTTGGAAAGGGACGAAGCCCCTATGCTCAGAGCATACACATTCAAACTCAAGAATTTGATTTGGGCAACGTGAAAGCTCCCGCGATCGTTCAAGCCCGGGGCTTTGGCGCCGACGAAATCCCAATTCTTGAGTTTGAATGTGTATAGATCTAAAAAGGCCAATAAACAATAAATCCTGGATAATGTTATTGCATTGAATTTGTTATACAACCAAACAAGAATAAAAAGCCAAACAAAACCATCGACAAACCCTCAAATGAGACAAATGGGGGAGGGGGGATATTAGGTTCATCCGCCGGCATAGGTGAACCTATCTCACTAAACCATTTTTGCCGATTTCTTGCCTCTTGGGCTGATTTTGCTCTCAATTTTCCGCTCAACTTTCATAAGTTAAGATCAAAATTCATCACAAAATCACTCTCAAGATCCAAAAAATCGGCTGAAAAGCGTTTAGTGGGATAGGTTCGTAAGACATGACAAAAATGTGGATTTAATTTGCGGATCTAGTGACAATGATGTTTTAGAATCGATTTTGAACATTGAGGTTTGTAACATGATTACCGTTGACCATATCCATGATCTTCTTGGAGAAGAAGGAGATTTTTTACTCAATCATCGTTGTAAGTGCATTCCAAAAGAAAACCTCCACCTTCCGGGTAGTGACTGGGTTGATCGCATCCATCTCAACAGCGACCGCCCAATTCGGGTCTTGCAAAGCCTTCATCGATTGTTTCATCATGGCCGGCTTGCCGGAACAGGTTATTTGTCAATTCTCCCTGTGGATCAGGGGGTTGAGCATTCTGCAGGGGCTTCTTTTGCACCAAATCCCATCTATTTCGATCCGGAAAATATTGTCCGTTTGGCTATCGAGGCCGGTTGCAATGCTGTGGCTTCTACTCTTGGCGGTTTAGGAAATGTGGCACGAAAATATGCCCACAAGATCCCTTTCATCCTAAAACTCAACCACAACGAACTCCTCTCTTATCCCAATAGCTATGACCAAGTGCTCTTTTCCGATGTTGAGCAAGCATTTAATATGGGAGCAGTTGCCGTTGGAGCAACTATTTACTTCGGCTCTTTGGAAAGCAATCGGCAAATTCAAGAAATTAGTGAGGCCTTTAAGCATGCTCACGAGCTGGGATTAGGGACAATCTTATGGTGTTATCTGAGAAATTCCGCATTTAAAGTGGATCATACCGATTATCATGATAGCGCCGATCTCACCGGCCAAGCTAACTACCTTGGGGCGACAATCGAGGCGGATATCGTCAAGCAAAAACTTCCCGTCAAGAATGGGGGATATTTGGCCATGAACAAAAAGAAAGAACGGTATGGGAAATACAGCGGGCTCATGTACGATACGCTATGCACTGACCATCCGATTGACTTATGCCGTTATCAGGTAGTCAACGGATACATGGGACGTGTTGGGCTGATTAACTCAGGAGGAGCCTCGGGAGAGAATGACCGGCTTCAGGCTGTCAAAACCGCCGTCATTAACAAGCGTGCCGGTGGAATGGGGTTGATTAGTGGGCGAAAAACATTTCAACGACCGATGGACGAGGGAATTAAGCTTTTTCATGCCATTCAAGATGTCTATCTTAATGAAGAAATTACGATCGCTTAGAGTGTGCCTAAAAATTCATGGATGCCTATTCGGGACTTTTAGGAGACATACTTTTTTCCCGGTGCTAAGACCTTAACGTCAAGTTTGGGCTTATATCCCACCTCCCGCAACATGCGGAATGTGGGTTATATGCATTCAAATTCAAGAATTGGATTTGAATGTGCACAATCTCGACTCTCCAAGATTTTTGGATGAACCCTCTTTCTGCCGGGGAATCCAAAAAATTTTCAAAGTTGAGCTAAGGACAAGCTTGTAAAAAAATCCGAACTCGCTAAAGTGAGCTTTAGAGAGGAATTTTTATTTGAAGAGGTGAATATGAGATTTATTTGGAATTTCATTTTTTTTGGGATTATCTACTACCTCATCTGGCGTTTTTTCCCGGTTGTTATTGAAACCTTTACAACTTGGATGGATAGTCTCTATGATGTTATCCGAGACCTCGTCATGATGGCTGTTGATAAAGTTAGCAATATGGGAAAAGGCCCCGGAAATTGACCAGTTTGAGTATTTTTAGCGGCATGAGCGAGCAAACTGGATGAGCGTATGGGCAAAATGGCATAGCTATCTTGCGATCGTCCAAGCCAGGGGCTTTGGCGCCGCTGAAATCCCAATTCTTGAATTTGTATAGGCAGGGTAAGCAAGAATACGCTTTCGGTAGGATTCGAAATTAACCCCATGGGCGAATTGTTAATGCGTTATGAGACCTTCAAACTGTAGCTGAAAATAGTTCACCCAACGAAATACACATGACCGAAACACAGAGGCACAGAGGACACAGAGAGAACCTGCAGACAAA
>JBAUVX010000144.1:0-5849 GCA_049583465.1 Waddliaceae bacterium
CTTTCTCTCTGTGCTCTCTGTGTCTCTGTGTTTTACACTAACAACCATGCTTTAAATGAGTGGTGAAACTAGTACCTGCGCATTATCAACCGAAATCGCAAAATCGCAATTCGCCCATGGCGTAATCTAATATCTTAGTGATTTTTTTTGCTTTATATTGACGATTTGCCCATAAAACCTTAAATTCAACTTTTCACATGAAAGTGATCCTGCTATATAGAAATTGTATGCTCTAAACCCGGGTTGTGTGGAAAACCTCTCGCAGTACGTTTTCCACGCAACCCGGGTTCTAACAATATAAACATGAGGTAGTATCATGAGTGATCAGTTGGTGGTCGTCAGCAAAATTAAGAAACGTATCAAAGAGATATCGGGGATGAACACATCTTCTTCTGCAATGGATCAGCTGTCAAAAATTGTCGAGGGAGAAATTTTGGAAGCGATAAAAAACGCAAAAAGCGACAACAGAAAAACCGTGATGGATCGGGATTTCAATCAAAACAAATCATTGTACTAGGGTAACTGTTCACGGGGTCTATCGTGCCTAAGAAGAAAATCATTTTAAAGAAAAGTCAACATCCTCTTAAGCTGCGCTATACCCCGTGAACCGCGGCAAATCAGGCCCTTGTCGTCAATGATTGTGATGTCGGCCCCATGTTGCAGCTATTCCTTGGGGCCGATCCATATAATTCCCTCTTCTAACCATGTCATTTCCTTGTCGATCACACATTTTGCCAAGTGATTTGCCATGGGGTCATCGTTGTCTGTCAGCGAACGGAATCGATGTGTAATCCGTCTTGTTGCCATGGAACAGAAATACTGTGCGATTGTGATTGGAGAGGTGTCATTCGGTTGTTCTTTTTGGCGGGAAATCGCATACGAGCACGTTGCTGACATGGCAAAAAGCTCTGTTCCGATTTCCATTAATCTTCTTAGAATTATTTGCTTCTTTTCCAAATTTTTCCGGTATCTGGCCATGTAGTAAAAAAGGGTGCGCGCTAATTGGTGAGATTTTCTCTCGCAAAAGCGAAAATGTTTAGCTAATGGACCCAGCTCTTTGTAGGATGCATGGATCCACGATTTAACCCATTGACCCGTATACCAGACACTGTAGCGGCCCAAAAGCGACGCAAGTTTAGCCAACAGCCGGGTTTTGGTGAGATTTCGACTGAGACTTTTTATATTTTTCAAATGGGGATCCATTGTCTCACGGGCAAGGAATAAGTGCATAATTTCCGACGATCCTTCGAGAATGCGATTAATGCGGCAATCCCTCATCGCTCTTTCAATGGGATAGCCGCACTCTCCTCTAGCAAGTAAAGAGCGGGCTTTTTCATATCCCCGTCCACCCAGGAGCTGAACCGTAAGGTCGGTGATTTTCCATAACGATTCCGTGCAGAAAAGCTTTGTCATCCCAGCCTCGATGCGAATGTCCATGGCTTCCCGATCCGCCCATGCGCTTGTCAGCCAAGACAGCGCTTCCATCGCAAATGTTGTTGCTGAGATGTATGCGATCTTTTCTCTTCCTGCCTCGTGCAGGCCGACGGGCTGCCCCCACTGAATTCGGCCGGTTCCCCACCGTCTGGCAATGGATAAGCATTGTTTTGCGACACCGGAACAAGCTGCCGGCAGAGTTAATCGTCCAATGTTGATCGTCGCCAAAGCCATCGCAAGGCCCCGCCCTTCTTTTCCAATGATATTTTCAGCAGGAATTTTCACATCTTTAAACGTTAAAACGCCGTTGTAAATTCCATTGAGTCCCATGAACTCGCACCGTTGCGTCACTTCTATTCCCGGGGTATCCATTTCAAGAATAAATGCTGAGATCTGTTCTTTTTTTTTCCCCTGCACTATTGCCGGCGCTGTTTTTGCGATTACCACAATGACGTCGGCAATGGTTCCATTCGTACACCAAAGCTTGGTTCCGTTGAGGGTATAGTGTTTCCCGTCGGGAGATAATTCTGCGAAAGAGGACATCTTGGCAGGATCTGATCCCGCTTCCGGTTCGGTCAGAGCAAAGGCAGAAATTTTTCCTTCCCGAAACATCGGAAAATATTTTTTCTTTTGTTCTTCGGTTCCAAACATTTTGAGAGGCTGGGGAACACCGATGGATTGGTGCGCAGAGATCAGTACCGCTGTGGAGCCGCAATAGGAAGCAACCTTCATCACCGTTCGATTGTAGTTTGTCACTGAAAAGCCGAGACCTCCATATTCTTTGGGGACTTTCATCGCAAAAACCCCCATGTTTGCCATCTCTTCCCGAACTTTTCGGGGAATTTCCCGTGTGGCGTCTACTTCATTGGGATCGAGGTTTTCTTCCAAAAAAACGGCAAGCCTTTCAATAAAGGCATCGCCTACCTTTTTGTCTTCCTCATCCTGCTTGGGAAAGGGGAAGAGAAAAGATGGAGCAAAGGTTCCCATAAAAAGCTGTCCGGCAAAAGTCGGGCGATGGAGGTCTTTTTCCCTTGCCTCTTCGGCCATCTCCATTGCTTTGAGTTTTTGATCTTCATTCATGCGAGGATGTCCTCATTAGCTTTTTTCATATTTAATTAACTATTAACATTTTTAAACGATTATTTTCAAATTTATAAATTCTTAATAAAACAAATGGGAAAGAAATCTTGTAGACAAACTGTAATCTACTATGCTACGGAAGAAAAAAAGATGTGTATATAGAGCGAGCATCGGTGAATCAAATTTCGAACGGCCTCCTAGGGGGAAGCCTCAAATTAAGCTGATTCCAAATTTGACGACACCCGCAAAAGAGTATATTTGAGGATCAAGCCATGAAAGCTTGGAAGCAATGGCTGGTGTTTCCACTGACTTTGCTTTTTCCTGCAACATTGATTGGCGTCCCTAGTACGATGAAGAGTGCCTGTTTTCCGAATAAACACCACGGCCTGGTTTGTGCAACATACTGGACTTATCGGTCTGATGATTTTTGGAACGCTCAGGGGAAGAGGTGTGAGGCTTTTAATGATTTTAAGAAATATGCCTACCGGCTGTATTCGGAATACGGGATCACTTCAAAAGACGCTTTAACGGCAAGGGGTGGATGGGCAAAAGTTGATGAAAGCATGAATGGAAGGGAATTTGGATTTGAAGATATCGAAATCAGCTGGAAGCACAGGCTTCGGAAAACGGACTCTTACGTTATGACGACAGAACTTGTAGGGATCATCCCTGCAAAAAAGGGATACCGGCCCGGCTTGCGATATGGGCAATGGGGAGGGGAAGTGAACCTGCTTGCAACAAGTGGATTTTCTCTTTGGGATCGGCAGGGAAGTTATGATTTGCGCTTAGGGTATCGGATTTACGAGGGGTTTCCCTCGGACCAGCTTCGAGCCGATGCAAACATTCATTTTCTGCCTTTGCCTAGGCTGAAGGTTTCTGCAAGCGGGCAATTGGAATACGGAGTGTGGAATGGAAAGTCGAGGATCGATCAGAGTCTGTTTTTACTCAATCCTAATTACCGGCTGCTAAAAGGGAAAATCGAAGTTGAGTACTGCATCAATCGATTTTGTTCAATTTATGCGGGCTATTATCGGCATCTTTGGGGAAGAAATATTGGCACAAGAGGCGGTGGCTATGCAGGAGCCGAGATCCAATTTTAACCTGTTTAAATACTCGATTTTTATTAGTTTTGCCTGGCTGCTTCCCTGTTTTTTAGAGGGCTTGACTCTTCAGGATGCTGAGAAGTTCGGCGAGCTACCCCCCTCGTTTTTGCTCAAGACCCCATCGTATCAACGCAGCCCCAAGGTCCCTAAAGAGATTTGGGAATCTCTCGTTCCTTATTTCCTCCCGGAAGATCATCCAATCAAAGGACATTTAGATGAGATTTTCTCACAGGCACGAGTGATTTTAAGTATCCCATCGATGGAAAAGGCGGAATTTCTACATCCAAAGCCGAGAAAATGGACACACTTGATCGTGACAAAACATCCCGACATTCCGGGATATATCTTTAAAGTGTATTTGGACGCCCAACGGTATCACAAAAAGAAGCCGGAATACGTCCATTGGCTGGAAAGAATTCAGGGAGCATCAAAAATACAAAACGAAATTGATCGCCGTCATTGGCAGCATCTGTTTAAGGTACCAAAAAAATGGATCTATCCCCTTCCTCTCCATCCCTCTCCTCCTAAGGAATTTATAAGAAAAGATTTCATTCTTGTAGAAGAAGATATGAACATTTACGATGAAGGGGAGAATTACCAAAAATGGAAAAGTTCATGGATAACTGTAGAAAAATTAGAGGCGCTGTATACATTGCTTGAGAAACTGGGCCTCCATGATTGCCCCAAACCGGATAACATTCCCTTTTCAAAGGATGGAAAAATTGCCTTTGTCGACACCCAAACGCTCAACAAATGGCCTGTGTTGTATCATAAACTCACCCCCTACCTCTCCCCTTCTCTTAAATTCTATTGGAAAAACCTTCTGCGAAGCGCACCAAGAAAGAAAAAAGCCAACCTCTCTTCTTAGAGGGTGTCTACAAAGTCAGAAAAGGTGCTTTTGGCATCTTTTACCGCCCTTTCTCATGCCCGGCAACTCACCTACTTGAGAAGTATGCTGAGTTGCCGGGCATGAGAAATGACGGCAAAACCTGCTCAAAATCGCCTGTTTTCTGACTTTGTAGACACCCTCTTAAAACCCGACTTTAAAGAATCTTAATCTAGATTTTATGACTTCTTCACGTCAAGGTAGTAGAATCCACGGTCTTAAATGAAGCTTAAACCGGATTAACAAATTAAGCTTGAAAATACACAGCTATTAAAGTATATTTAATTGATTTAACAGTAACAAGGAGAAAACGAAATGCAGCCCTATATACAAGGAATACAAAATTTTTGTAAAAATTTATATCAGGATACCCGGACAATAGCAGACCAAGACGAACCCAATGAAAAGTTAGTCCAATCGGTGGGCTTGCGAGCTCTTGGGGCCTTAGGGGGAACTTATGGCCTATATCGAATGCTAGTCGGCTTAACCGGCGGTGGTGTTGCCCCTCTAGTATTTGGAGCGGTTTGTTTTGCTGTTGGCCACGACTGCATCCAATTTGGAAAGAATGTCAAACCGGCCCAAGGCGTTCTTGCAGCTGCGCAACGAGTTGCGCAACAAGGTAAACATATTTTCAGCTCTTTGTGGAATTCATTTAACCTGCCATCTAAAGCTGATTTAAATGGGACGTGGCTATTCGGACCAATATATGATGCCTTCCAAGCGAACGCATCGCACTAGTCGAAGAAGAAAAACTTTTGCAAAAGGAGTTGCTTTCCTACGAGAGCAGCTCTTTTTTTATCAATCAGACTTTGGAGCATGCGATGGGTTTGCCACTTCCACATACCCCCCCATCCCGCGACGGTAAGAGGTGCTTTCAATGGCTTTAATGGCGATCTCTTGGACTTGCTGACCGGCCCCGTTCGCCTTTTCCGTCAGTTGAAGGATTTGCTGCTCCTGCTCTTGGATTTTCAATTCCAAGCCAACAATTTTTTGCTCAAGAAGCTCTTTTTTTCCGTTCATTTCCTGCTTGGATAATTGCATTTCAAATTGCAATTCTTTTCGGATATTCGCTTCGGTTTCTTGTTTTGTTTTCTCTACAATGGTTCGCAATTGTTCCGGTATCGCATCCACCGGTTCCTAAGCTCATACGCTAAACATGCTCGATATGCTGACTCAAGCAACCCCGGTCCCAACCGCTTGTGGACTTCGATAGCAGCTTCAATAATCGCCTGTGTTAATTGGTTTGTCTGCAGGTTCTCTCTGTGTCCTCTGTGCCTCTGTGTTTCGGTCATGTGTATTTCGTTGGGTGAACTATTTTCAGCTACGGTTTCATATAGAGAAGGTTC
>JBAUVX010000145.1:0-3736 GCA_049583465.1 Waddliaceae bacterium
CTTTCTCTCTGTGCTCTCTGTGTCTCTGTGTTTTACACTAACAACCATGCTTTAAATGAGTGGTGAAACTAGTACCTGCGCATTATCAACCGAAATCGCAAAATCGCAATTCGCCCATGGCGTAATCATCTCAAAGAAAGCCATTCGAAATTTGACGACACCCTCTAACAGTGCCTGTTGATGATCCAGGCTGTCTTTTCATGGAAAAGCAAGATATCGCTCAAGAGATCTGTCAAACCCGGATCGTGATACTTGTCCGACTTGCCGATGACCTGGCGTAAGTGTATGATGATCTTTTTATGGTCCTTGTAAAGTTCTCGAAGCATTTCATTAGCAGAAAGAGCGCTTTCGATTTCATGAATCTTGCTGTCATGAAGGAATGTGCGTAAAGAAGCGTCCACCCGTTTACCCATTTGACCAATTCTTTCTGCAATATCGTCGCCATTTTTTGCGATTGCCTCATACTGGTCTTGAAACATTTCATGGAGAAACAAGAAGCGCGGATCTTCCACATTCCAGTGGCAATTCAGTGTTTTGACATAAAGAACATAGTTATTTGCAAGAGCTTGACTCAATTCTTGCACAAGCTCTTCCACAATATCTGCCGAAAAATCCATGTTGAATTTCCTTTTTCTCTTTGAATGCCATGGAGGACTATTTTCCTTTATCTATTATCTTTTTTTACTTAGAATGTCAACTCCTTATAACCGGAGCTTTAGTTCCGGGCAATATTTCGTGATTCAACAAGACTAGGCAATGTCAGTTATCCATCGTCAGCCTCATTGGAGACAGATCCAACGCCAAAACTTGACAAGCTGGGCAGCCCTTGCGGATTTTTTGGGATTAGACCAAGAACAGAGAAAACACTTTGTAGACAAGCCTCGATTTCCTTTGAATTTACCCCTGCGATTAGCAAATAAAATCGAGAAAGGAACTCTCGAGGATCCCATCCTCAAGCAGTTTGCTCCTTCCCTTGAAGAATTGCAACAAACCCCGGGGTTTGTCACTGACCCTGTAGGAGACCAATTGTGTCGACGCGGGGGGAAGCTGTTGCATAAATACAAAGGGCGCGTGCTGCTCGTTTGTACAAGTGCTTGCGTGATGCACTGTCGTTTTTGTTTTCGGCAAAACTTTGATTATGAAGTCAACGATAAAACGTTTGCCGACGAATTAGATGCGATTCAAAAAGATCCCTCCATTCATGAAGTCATCCTCAGTGGAGGAGACCCCCTTTCCCTATCAGATCGCCAATTAGGGTCATTGCTGGATCGCTTGCAGTGCATTCCTCATATTCGACGTCTTCGCTTTCACTCGAGATTTCCCCTAGGAATTCCCGAAAGAATTGATGCCGGGTTTCTACATTTGATGGAACAACAATCCCAAACAATCTTTTTTGTGATTCACTGCAATCATCCTCGAGAACTTGACAAAGATGTCTTCGCCAGCCTCAATGGGTTGCAAAGGCTAGGTATACAGGTGTTGAATCAACACGTCCTCCTCCGCGGAGTCAACGACAATATTGAGACACTGAGAGAGTTGTGTGAAACCTTAATCGATCACGGAATTCTTCCCTATTACATGCACCAACTTGACCGTGTCCAAGGATCTGCCCATTTCGAAGTGCCTCAGGAAGAAGGATTGCGTCTAATCGAGCAACTCATGACCCTTTTGCCCGGTTACGGAGTTCCAAAATATGTAAGAGAAATTCCCCAGGAGATGAGCAAGACCCCTATTTATCCGCCCAACCAGCCGGCCAAGGCGAAAACGCTCGCAAGATGAACGGAAGGTCTTGGATATCAAAAAAAAACCTAAGTTAATAGCTACGAGAGTCGTCATCATTGCACCACTGCAAATAGCTCTTATTTAAAACGGCAAAGCCGCCTGCTGTGGGGTATTCGCCGCTGAAATACCAGTCTCCCTCGTAATCGGGCATAGCATTGCGCAACCCGTCTAAAGATTGATAAATCACCTCGATAGACCCCTCCCAGTTAGAATGGTCAGGGGTAAGAAGCCGGGCCACTTTGCTCGAAATGTCTTCAAGAGTCAAACAGTCATAAATTCTTTTTACTTCATTGCACATTTGAGAACAAGGTTGTTCACTTTGTTTCAAACAGCGTATGCGCACCTCTTCCAAGAGGTCCGTCTTCCCCTGTTCTTTAAGTAAGGAGACCGCCGCTTGAAAGGCGATAAAATGGCCCATTTGACTCATATCGATTCCATAACAATCGGGATATAAAATGGGAGGAGAAGCGCTGACGACGATAATCTTTTTTGGTTTCAAAGCGATCACTTTTTTAATAATCGACTCTCGAAGAGTGGTTCCCCGTACAATGGAATCTTCAACGATGACGACGGTATCCCCTTCCCTCACAATTCCTTTCCTTACATGATAGGTTTTGTCAACGAGATCTTCCCTCCCTTTGTCGGGGCTGATAAAAGTACGAATCTTTTGGAGTTTTTCTATGATATAATCCACTCTTGGCTGAACTTGAGGAAGATCGGAAACATCCGCCCGAAGGGGTATCCCCCTCTCCATCTTATCTTTTATTTCTTGCAGTTGATTTTGGTGTGATCGTCTTATCACCTCATCAACCAAGCCCTGAAAAACGATAAGCCCTGAATGTGGAACATAGGTAAAAACGGTCTGAGACAGATCGTCTTCAAGACTCTCGAGGACTTTGAGTGCCAAGTTTTGTCCGAGTCTCCTCCTTTCTCGATAGATCTGGGGATCATCGATCTTGCTAAAGTAAATTCTTTCAAACGTACATTGTCTTTGCCTCAAAGACTCGGTAAAAGGGCTTTTTTTGATCTCTCCATTGCTTTTAATGACAATGATATTACCCGGTTGAATAGGCAAGACCTCTTCTTCTTCAAGGTCAAAAGCCTCCATAAGAGCTCCTTTTTCCGAGGCTGCTGCGATCACATCTTCATTAACGATATAATACCCCGGCCGGATACCCGCGGGGTCGCGGCATAAAAAAACATCTCCATTTCCCAACATGCAACCAAAAACATACCCTCCATCCCACTTTGCCGCTGCCTGCTTGACTACCTTTACCAAGTCGATCTGATTTGAAATGGGGTCATATTCTCTATCGAGCTGATGGGCGAGCATGTTGAGAATGACTTGTGTGTCAGACTCTCCTGTATTCGCCGCCGCTCCCCACTCTTTTAGCTGCCGGCAAAGTGCACTCATGTTTGTCATATTAAAGTTTCCGGCAAGAGAAAAATGAAGGCAAGGATTGGGATGAGCACGAACGAAGGGTTGGCAATATTTTAATTGCAGGCCCCCATAGGTTGCATAGCGCAAGTGACCTAGATAAATTTCCCCGATAAAAGGAGAGGATTGTCCGGAAACAGAGCTCAGCTGTTGCAAGTCTGCCATTACCGCAACGATCAAATCGTTCAAAGCATTTTTGGAGGCAAAGTGAAAACAGTGAAGGGGAGTTTCTCCAAACAATGCATGAGAGTTAAAGACAGAGACACCCGCTCCGTCTTGGCCTCGATGCCTTTGCTTTTCCATCAACGAGAGCAGTTTTACTACTCCCCACGCAGGATTATCGAACTTTTTAGCATAATAGCTAAGAGGATGGCGAAGACGTACGAGCGCCACCCCGCATTCATGAGGAATATTCTCTTCAGCATTGCCTGAAGATGTCGTAATCACTAACAAAAAGCAAAAAAAGATCCGGCCAATGAAGAAAGATGGCGAATATGAATTTGCGGATAGGTTCAT
>JBAUVX010000146.1:0-2937 GCA_049583465.1 Waddliaceae bacterium
GATACAAGCTGAACGACGAGCGCAACCCGGTAGGGTTGGGCAAGGAGAGAAGCGCAGTAGATGCGTGTCTAAAAAAAGATGGCTGCCGGGAAATAGGTCACAACCCGGGGTTCTAACTTTCTTCTTGGGGCTCTGCCCCAAACCCCGATAAAGGGGCCAGCCCCTTTATAATCCCCATCAAATAATAGCTTTATGATCCGGAGGGCTAAACGGCAATGTCTCTGTTGAGAAATACCTGAAATGCTACTTATTGCTTAGGAAAAGTGACCGAAAAGGTAACAAGGCCACCAACAGAAGAAACTTTTCTACACTCTTTGAGCCTTTTTTAATGCTCAACCGAGCATTATTTTATTGGAATGTAAACGAGGTCGTTCTTGTCGTGATCATCTAAATGCTCGCGCCATTTTTCAGCCAACCAACTAAAATCTTCTAGTAAATCAATAAATTTCACATTGGTTAAATTTTCGACTTTCCCTAGATATCTCAAAAAAATTTGATAATTTTCTTCATCGATCACTAAACTTGTGCGAATGCTTACTTGATCAAAAGGAGCAGTTTGCTCCACACACCCCCGAACGCTTTTGGGAATAAAATTTCCTCCAAAATAGACAGGCGTGGAAAAAGACAGCCTTGAGCCGCGATCCACCACCTCGACAGTTATTGTCGATCCGGAAAAATCGATCTTTGCAAAATCTGCCTTGGCTAATTCTTTGAGTAATTTTTTTATCTGATCTCCCACTAGCATGACTACACCTAAAAATCAAATAAAGACACATAGTTTAAAAAACACCAAGAAACACAATCTCTTACTTTTATTATAAACAATTTCACAAATAAAAATAAACTCAAAATTTTACTATGCAAATCAACAGTCGCATCTCAAATTATCCCCTTCTTCAGTGAGCTCGGAACCCACATAGATCTTCGAGTCGACACTCGCTAAGAGTGTATCTAGAAAGCCCTGAAGCCATCTTGTGGAGGTTTTTCTATCATTGGCTTTCTTTTCTATAACGCGAGTTTCTCAAACCGGCTCTAAATTCCAGTTAATAGCTTTTTTTCCCAGTTGTTGCAACAAATGATTGATTTTAGAAAAATGACGACAGCCAAAAAATCCGTTGCGTGCTGAGAGGGGCGAGGGGTGGGAGGCAGTCAGGATCACATGTCGGGCATTCTCACCTAGCTGCTCGATGTGATGGCACTTTTTTTGGGCAGCGCTCCCCCAAAGAACAAAAATGACCGGGTCATCGCGCTCAGCTAGCTTCGCGATCACGGCATCTGTCAGCCGCTCCCATCCTTTGCCTTGATGAGATAAAGGGCTTCCTTGCCGAACCGTCAATGTTGCATTGAGCAGCATTACTCCCTGCTCAGCCCAAGGAATCAGACAACCATGAGTCGGCAGATCCATGCCGATATCCTGGGTTAACTCTTTAAAAATATTTTGTAATGACGGCGGTGGGCGGACGCCCCTGGGAACGCTAAAGCTGAGTCCATGTGCTTGACCTAATCCATGGTAAGGATCCTGTCCCATGATGACAACCTTGACCCGGTCAAAGGGGGTTTGATAAAAAGCATTAAATACCAACTCCTCGGGGGGGAAAGTCGGGATATTCTGCGTTCTTTCCTTTTCGACAAAGGCAGCCAAGTGCAAAAGATAGGGTTGTAGCCATTCCTTTGCAAGTGCCTCTCTCCAAGTCGTTTCGATCTCAAATGGGCAGACGATTTGCTCTTCTATAGACATGCGGACGCTGTACTCTGCATTGAACCTTGACCATTTAGGATACTCGATTGCGGCGCATAAATCCATCCCTTTCTTTCGAGCGGCGGCGATTGAATCGCACACCATGGTGCTGGGCATTAAAAAATATTTTAGAAAATAGAAGGGCATACTTCGGATTGACGAGAAAAGGGGGAAACGCCTACCATATAACCCATGTCTGGGTGTAGCGCAGCTTGGCCAGCGCACTTGCATGGGGTGCAAGGGGTCGGAGGTTCAAATCCTCTCACCCAGATTCTTTTTTTCTCAAGGGGTTGCGACAAAACTTCAACGTGTAAAAACCCCAAAATTTTTCGTTGTAGATCCCTATCAAAAAACACTGGCATCCGGAAAATAGGCACCGATCCAAGATTTTACTCGATGACCTGCGGATTTAATGCTGAGATTGGTTTGCGATCCTAATCTGCAGAAGATCTTGATACCTGATCTTAGATGGGAAAGCTTGATGCCCGATCCTAGATTCGAGATCGTGGTATCTACTCCCGCAAGGGAAAGCTAAAAACCTGGATTGGAAAACTTGGCGGCTGATGATAGACACGGAAGGCTGCGGCCGGCTGAATCGGTTAGCAGTAACCCAAAGATCTTTTGGAATTAGACACCAACCAACCCCTGACATTTCGCAGTATGCGCGCCTTTTTGGCAATTTAACGCTAAGATCATCTTCAGGGCAGATACGAGAAATTTCTAGCGCTCTCCAATAGCGTTTGACGCCAACGTATAGCCCGAAGACAGGAATATAACCGAAAAATTTTCCTACGTTTGCTCCAGTGGCGCTCACGCCTTCAATCCCGATAGTCTTTGAAGTATGAAAGCCGTAATAAAAGGAGGAGTCGTAGCATCTTTGATTTGCCAGCCCAGTGTCGTTGTCTGTTAACATAAAAAAAACTCCCTGCTTAAATATGCCAATGGTCTTCTTTGAACCTATCCGAAAATTCATAGAAAAGCTAAAAAATCTGAACGAATAGCAATTTACGGATAGGTTCTTAGGTTGCCATCATGTTACCATTCTATCTTTTTATTCAACCAAAATTTAGACATTAACGCCATGGGCGAATTGCGATTTTGCGATTTCGGTTGATAATGCGCGGGTACTAGTTTCACCACTCATTTAAAGCATGGTTGTTAGTGTAAAACACAGAGACACAGAGAGCACAGAGAGAAAG
>JBAUVX010000147.1:0-16621 GCA_049583465.1 Waddliaceae bacterium
GCTTCTCGATTTTGGAGAAAATTGCTAGCTCATACGGTGTGTGTCAAACTGAATATGGAATTAGGCAACGAGCCTTTACAGTTTGAAGGTCTCATAACGCATTAACAATTCGCCCATGGGGTAAACATCAGCCTTTTTTTAACAATCTTACCACCCATTTTCTCGGTTTAAAGCTCGAAAAGGGAAGAAAATTGGAGCATGAACTGCTTCCAATCAATTTTTTCTTTTTGAATCGGTTGTATGACAATGAGCAGGGGTTCATTTCCTATCATTCCCAGAGAAAGCCGGCGTAAAGTTGTTTGTGTCCAATAACGCAATGGGGAGGCATATTGTTGCTTTCCATCTGAGAACCAAAACACAACTTCCCGTTCTTGTCCTCTTTTTTTGATGAGAAGAAGATTGGCATCCCCCTTGTTAAGAGGAAGAGGCTTTTCTTCTACAATCGACCATCCCGACCCTTGAAAACAACAATAGGGGTTGTGCACAACATGTCGATGGCGGGAGCCATCGAGTACAGTGATGAAAAATTCTTGATCTCCAATCACATAGGCTCTTTTGAGAACGTGGACGCCGTTTAAAAATTCCTTTTCAGAGGGTTCTAAGAGGAGGTCGCGGCCTTGATATTCTAAGCCGCTGAGCGGGAGGGTTTCCATTCTTTCTTGGGCATCGGGTAAAGAAGTAAACTGCCATAGGAATGCAAGAGCGCTTGCCGCAGTAAGACATATCCAAAGCAACGGTTGCGAAAATCCATTCATTTAATGACCCTTCACATTTGTACCTTAACAAATTTATGCGTGAAAGGGGAAGAAAACATTGAATTACTATCCGAACAAATTCAAAAATTGGAATTTCGGTACTTGAGCTTGTTCGGGTATATCGTTGCTTACTCTTTTCGAAGAGGTTCCTCCCTCAACGATAGGTTTGCATGAGGCGATCTTCTTCTGCAAGGATTTTCTGTAAATTTTCTTTTAACATCGCATTATCGGGGTGCTCCAGAATCAGCTGTTCTGTTAATGCGCGCGCTCTTTTCCAGTCTTTTTCAGAAAAGGCTTTTCTTGCAAGATAGGAGCGGGCTTCTGAAGATTTTTGTACGATGGCAGAGTAGAGTGTATCGGCAAGGGAAAAATCGCCTTCCAGTAGTGCTATCCTTGCAAGAGTTTCCTGTCCCAAAATTTCTTGCACCAGGCGAGGTTGTGCGTAGATCGTTGATCTTGCACGATCATACTTTTTTTCTTCTATATACAGAAGACTCGTTAACCAGGCGGCGCGAAATCCAACATCCGAGTCTAGTGCTGCCAACGTATTCAGCGATTCAAGAGCGCTGTCTGTATTGCCGGCGGTGATTATAAGCTCTGCTCTTAGGAGGGATAGCTCTGGAGTTGATGTGTGTAAAGAAGCAAATTCGAGAGCTTCCAAAAGGGAGCGATTATGATGAATTGCTTGAGTGAGTTGATAAGGTATCCATCTAGGGAAGGTATGGGGTATAATCGGGAGAGAATGCAGCTGCAGAGCCGCTTCTTCCCAATCGGCGGCAAGAAAGGCGGCGGTGAAAGCTTCTTTACTTGATAGAAGTTCTTTCCATTCTTGCGAAAGATAATCTGTGGAGCCTTCTTCGATTTCTTTTGCCGCGAGTTGCTCTATTTGTTTGAAAAATGGCGGCTGAGGAGGGCTTTGGGAGCTAGGGTGATTTGTCGAAATTTTTTCCAAATGCCGGAGGGGGTTTTCGAAGAGAAAGGTGCCGCTTTTCCGGTAGGTAAGGATTCGTTTGAGGGCAGTCTCGAGCTCCGGAAACCAAGATGTGGTGATAAAGGGATTAAAGGTGAGCAAATGAAGGGCTTCTCTTTCTTTCCGGAGTTTTAGAGCATGAAGAAGCTTTAGCCAAAAGGTTTCTTGTTGGTTTTTGAAGTAATCGCTTGCGTTAGAGAGATGGTTAAACTCCCTGTGATTCCAAAACTCTCCCGGTTCAAGGTTAATGAGGTACTCGATAAGAGGTTTGAGCCTTCCCTGTGGAATAGGAGTATTTTGCCAGTCTACGTCGACAGGTGATGAGACTTTGCTCCAGAACAGCGACTTGATCCAAAATTTATCTAAAGAAGGGGGGAGGAGATGCTCTTTCCAGGTTTTCATTGCCAAAGGATATTGCTTCTGGCGAAGATAAAATTCAGCAAGTTGATCTTTGAAAAATAAGTTCCCCGCCTCTAGCCGAACAGAGGCTTGGTATTCTTTATGCGCTTGATTATACTTCCCAACCGATTCCAATAGTTTTGCCCGGAAAGAACGAATTTCGGGGTTTCTAGGGTTTTTCGCATAGGCTTCCCTGAGATATTCCCAGGCAGTTTTCGGATCTTCATTGTTGAGCAAGGCCAGACGGACTAATCGGCCCATATCAGCTTTATCATTGAGTGTATGAGATTTCAGCGTTTCGATGGCTTCGGTGCGTCTTCCCTCTAGCAGCAGTTTGTCGATATCGAGGAAAAACCATGAAGCGACTTTAGTTTCTCTGTCTTTCCAAAGGGAGCGGATTTTCGTGTAGTCTTTGATCTTGTTTTGATTGATATAGTTGTCAGCGACAAAAAGAGAGGAGCTTTCATGTTCTTTAAAGATTTCGGGAAAAAATTCAAAGAGGATGATCAACTGGGGAATATTCTTTTCCTGTTCCGCGCCGATAATGAAAAGCTTTAGCCATTGTATCCCGTTATGAGATAATGACTCGATTTCCTCTTTGTATCGATGGATAATTCCCAGCGCCTCCTCCGGTTTTGACGAGCCTAGGAGCATTTTTGCTTCATTGAAATCCTGAAGTTCTTGATCCGTTTGAAGGGTTTGGGGTTGATTCTGTTTTTGTAATGTTGGAATGATGCGTATTCCTAAAGCGACGGCGAGTCCAATGACCACAACACCGAAGACGATCCCGACCTTTTGCATTCACCCTCCTCTGATACGAGCATTAGGTTGGCTAATGGCTTTCCTAGCTGATTTCTAGTCCTGATCAAATTTTTATTGCCAGCAACCTGAGTTTTGGATCGGAAAATGACATGGATTTTCAGGCATTTTTTCTCTCTTGGATGGAGGCATCTCAAGATTTATTGCTAAGATGGCAAGCGTCAAAAGAGAAAAAGGGCGAGAAGACATTCATCTTTCGTTCCAAAACCCGCGTTAGCAGGTAAAGTATTACTTGTAACTTAGGTGATGATTTTTTGGAAAGAAAAGGATTGAGGAATTTCTTTAATCTTCGACAATTTTCCTTTTTCCCCGTGCAAAAATGGTTGGGAACTGAATGGTTGCAGGGAAATCGGGCACTACGCGTACTTTCTCTAGACACACTCTTAATAACTCCAGCTCCAGGGAAGGAGGCTGTCTTTATGTGCGACCAGTGTTTGATCCTCGAATTTCACTCGGAAAAAGTCATTCCCTAAAACTTCAGTAATCTTTCCGATATCATCCTCCGGCTTACAGTCTTCACAATACACGGTATCTCCTTGTTCAAAAGAATGATCAACTATACTGTTTCTGCGCAGGGAGCTTATTTCTCCGGAGGGACTAACAAGAGGACTCACCGCAGGGCTCCCCGTAGAACCCCTCGGCGAACCTGAGCTTGGTTCTTCCAAGTATTGTTTTTCAATCTCCACCCATTCTTCTGTATTGCCGTCAAACAAAACCCGTGCCATTCCTTCCCTGTTGGGGATGTCAGAAGCCCAACCGGCACGATCGGCAAACGTAACATAAATACGATAAAGCTTTGGCATTGCCGCCCTAGGCCGCGCAGATAGATCTAAAGAGGGCGGAGGAACTGTCTGCAACGTTGGCAAGGGCTCTTCTTGCTGCCGGCTTTCCGATCTCTCAATGGAATCATCGAAAGGATCTTTCGACAGTTGATCAATCTTTTCTTGAGTTTGCGAGTGGCCAAGCTGTTTTGCCCGCGAAAAGCAATCCTTTGCCAATTCTCTGTTGAAAGGAATCCAGTCGAAAGAATTGTCCGAATAAGCGCAGCCCAGGGTAAAGTGGGCTTTTGCAAGTGCTTCTTTGTTCTTCTCATTGTCCTTTAAATGCGCAGCATGGTATTTAGCCAGACAGAGCTTCTGAATTTTATTGGTAGTTTTTGTTCTATTCCCAAACCAGGCCGCCCTCGCGTACCATATGGCATGCTGAGTAGAACCTCTCAGGAAACCCTCTTTTGCCTGTTTTAAAAGATCCTCTGAATGTATACGTAGAAAAGATCGTGCTTGCAATCTTATCGGGTCTTTTTTGGGAGCGGAATTCATGACCCTGCCCACGTGCAAGGCTCCTCGCGCCTCATATTCGGGGGCGGGTTTTAGAAGGTAGTTGATCATCCCCATCAAAATAAGATATTGCCAATGAATAAAGTCTGCTTTTGCAGCGGACTCATCAATCTTTTCAATGATAGCACCGATTGGATCGCTTTTGAGATAAGTCAAGATGTCTTGCCGATCCTTTTCTTGCCAATTTTTATGTTCAGGTCGAAGCAATAACATCGTCAAGGGATCGAAAATTACAGAAATATGAGATAGATCGTACTGTTGTTGATCTTCTTGCCAAAGGGGGAGGCAGATGGATGCGAGTTCAGTGCAGAATTTTTGTGCCGGAGTTTCAATCTGCTCCGGTCTTGCATCAGTGCGAACCGGTTCTACTCCCTGAAGCTCGGAATTGACGATGCATGCAGCAGGCCCGGAGTATTTTCCCAATGCCCTTTCGACTGCGGAAGGAATCTCATGGTAAAAATAGTGCCTGTACTGAGCAGCATTCACAAGCGCGGACACCTTCTCAAGAATTTCCCGAAACTTGATGGGCCTATTTTTTGATTCCCGGTCGCGATCTTGAACATCGGCACATCGGACTAGTCGGTCAATCATCGACCACAGCTCAGGCAGGTTGATATTTCGGTCTAATTGTTCTCCGTTCTTGATCAACAATGCTTCATTTATCAGCCTTACGCCAAAGTCGCAATGTTTTTCCCAATAAGGGCTCATTTCCATGTCCTCAATGGAACCCAAGGAAAAAAGAAGGACAAAATGCGGAAGAAGAACATTGATCGAATAAGAATCGGCGTTGCCTAACCATTTAGCGAAAGCATACTCATCGAGCGCATTGATCCAGGAGCACTTACCTTTGCAATCATCCAGGGTATTACAGTTCAATAACCTTGGCGGCTCTTCCGACAGGAGATTAAAATCGAAAAAATTGATTTGGAGCAATAGGTTCGCTCCGCCAAGGGCATAGGGATAAGAATGGAGATCTCTGTTCTCTATTGCTTTGCGTAGATGTTTGTTCACCCAGGCCTCGAGAATGACCTCGCGGTCTTCTTCCGTTAAAGCGCCGGCAAATTCCTGTTGCAACTCCTCAAGGGAAAGTCCTTCCGGGTTCCGTTGGGAGAAGCCTTGTGCGGAGGAATCTTTAAAAGAGGGGAAGGATGTAGGAGTTAGAGCCATGATGATATCCTCGGTTTAATGATGAACGATGCCGATCACTTCGAAAAAATGTTTAAAAATTTTTTCGGCTGCCGATCATGCTAACACGATAGCAGCGCTTCTGCAAATGCATTTTCCCGCATAGTGAGCGTAACGAACGCCGCCTCTCCGCGTCATATGCCATGCTTTGAAATGTTCTGGAAAAGCATATCGACTCCGGCTAGTTTGAATTGACGAGCAACTGCTTTTGAGAGTCCGGTGATTTTTAACATCTTTCCGCTCGATTCGGCAATCTGTTTTATCTTTAATAAAAAGCTAAAACCGGAATTGTCAATCGATGAGCAATATCGAAAATCTAAAATACTGTGTCTTAGATGGAGCATCAAAAGAAATTTTTCTATGTGGCGATCGAAATCTAGCGAGTCGTCGAGCTTTCCAAAAAAACTGATCGTGAACCGCCCTTGGGTTTGATGGACAGCTTCGTAGAGAGTAGAGACGAAAGTAAAGTGAGACATGATTCCAAAGGGAGAGGTCTCGATATCGGGGGAGAAAAGGTCCCAAACTTTATGGACTTGCATCAAAATGCGGACATTGCCCCTGATTCCAAACCCGAAGAATTTTATCTTCTTTCGTCGTGCATGCAGCCAAGTGTTCAGTAATAAACCCACACCCTCTAAATCGATGTGCCGAGTTTCGTAAAAATCGAGAATGACGATGTCTTGCGCAAAGGCTTCCTCTAAATAGTGGTTGACGGTTTTTGCGTTTTTAGCGTTCAACACTTTTGGCATTCTGACGACCGCAATGGTTTGGTGTTCGGAAAGAAAGAGTAAGTTGGGTTTTACCTTCTCCCTATTTTTCCCCAGAAAGGAAAGAAAAAACAGGCAGTTGAGGAAATGTGCGATCACTAAAGGAAGACTAAGAGAAAGAAAGATCAAATTGTCGAAGACATACCGCTTCATCAGCCGCTTAGGCTCTTGGAATAGATGATGCAACCACTCCAAGCTTCTCGATTGCGCCGCTCTTGGAGGGGGTGGAACGATCTCGAGTATCTCCCCTGCGCCAATCGAGATGGGGACGCGAAGGTTTCTGTGGATCCGTTGAAACCAGATTCCTTGCTTTGGATGTCCTAAACACACCAACAGGACGTCGGGCGATGCATCTTGGATGTTTTTTAGAAGAAGGGCGTCTCTTTCTTTTGCTTCCACAAGCCGATCGCCTTCGACAAAGATTTCCGACCAATCAACACCGACAATCCTTAAATGAGGATGAATTTTTTGAAGGGCAATAGCAGCTTCTTGGGTTTTAAGTTCTTCATTGCCAAGCAGAAAAATCGATTGTTTTGATTCTGCGAGCTGTTCGAAAAGCAGGGGCAGCAAGTCTTTTCTTGCCACCTGTTCTTTGAGTGGATTTCCCAACAATTTGCTGAGCCAAACGATCGGGAGCCCCTCGGGAGTGATCATGGAAGATTGCCGCAAAATATGCAGCAATTCGGGATGCCGTGCACCGCTCCAACACCAGCCATAGCTGTTGGCAAGATATTCAACGCTTAGTGTGCTGATGTACGATTGAGGGAACCCTTCTATTGAGGAGATTTCCTCTTCGGGATGTTCGATGCGGTACCTTTCAATCCGATGGATAATGGCTTCGATTGTTCCCGCTAAATCGAGATGTTCGATGGGCATCCCTAAGATAGCGAGTGTTTTTTTATACACGGCAGCTTCCTTGGATTTTTTTGTAACCGTTTACGGGGGGGTCTATCACGGTTAAGACGTGATCCTGATGTTTTCGGCTCCCATTGAATTCTTGAATTTAATTGAGTATAAATCAATTGTTTTCTTGTCAATACCCTATACGTCTGGGATAGTAAATTCAAGGGAATCTATAAAGCTTTCCCGGGAAGGTTGATTTGACTATTCATGCAAAACAAAAACAACATGTCAAGCAATTGCAGCGTCTTATCATGTCTCCACAGATGCAGCAAGCCCTGTATTTAATGCAGGTTCCTGTCATGGAGCTTGCTTTAGTGATTCAGGAGGAAATGGAGCAAAATCCTCTTCTGGAATACAGTGAAGAAGAGGAACCTCTTGATGAGGATGAGGGAGAAAGGAAAGCCGATGAAGATCCCACCATTGAGGCGGAACTGATTTTTGATGACAAAGATTTCGAAATATTGAAACACTTAGACGAGGAGTTTGACGATCACTTTGCCGGCAGCGAAACCGAACAAATAACAAGAACTGCAGAGCAGCAACAACGCCAAACGTTTTTGGAACAGTCGATTCCTTTTCGAAAATCTCTTTTTGAGCATCTCATGCAACAAGCCAAAGAGACCTTTGAAACAGAAGAGGAATTAGAAATCAGCGAGGCAATCATCGGCAATGTCGATGAAAATGGTTTTCTTTGGGTCCCGTTAAGAGAAATCGCCATTCTTGGCGATTGGGCCGAGTCGCAATTGGAAAAGGTGTTGCGTGAAATTCAAACTTTTGAGCCTTTTGGTGTTGGAGCTTGTTCTCTTCAAGAGGCTTTTTTAATTCAACTGCGATGCCGGCATCAAGAAAACACTCTTGCGTATCGCATTATCGATCAACACTGGGAAGACTTATTACACAACAATATCTTGGCAATCAAAAAAAAATTGAAGCGTCCTCTCCATGAGATCAAAGAGGCTATCGATCGCCGCATTTCTCTTCTAGACTTCCGCCCGGGGGCTTTTTACTCGAATTTAACTGTCCAATCGATCACTCCGGATGTCTCTTTAGTCCTCAATGACAACCAACTCGCGGTCGTGATTAACGATCAAGACCTGCCGACGCTGCGTTTTAACTCTCGTTATCTACGCATGCTTGAAGACGACAATCTACCAAAGGAGACAAAAGATTTTATTCGAAACAAAATCATGTCTGCCAGATGGCTCTTGAAAAATATTGACCAAAGGAACAACACCTTGCGTCGTATTGTCGAAGTATTAGCTAAATATCAAGAAGGCTTTTTTCTCGATCCGAAAGGGACATTGACCCCTTTGACAATGAAAGCCATTGCCGAGGAACTGGGTGTGCATGAGTCGACGATCACACGAGCTGTGGCCAACAAGTACTTGGACAGTCCAAGGGGGCTTTTCCCTTTGCGCGACTTTTTTTCCTATGCTTATATGACTTCAGAAGGTCAAGAGATGTCATCGAAGACGGTGCGGCAGCTTTTGAAGGAAATGATTGCCGACGAAAACAAGCAAAAGCCTTTGTCCGATGACGCCATTTCTCAATTGCTTAAAGGGAGGGGAATTATCTGTGCTCGTCGGACCGTGGCAAAATATCGCAGTGAGATGGGAATCGGCAACACTAAGCAGCGGAGGCAATTTTAACCCAAGTTCGACGTAAGAAAATGGGCAGGAAAATACGCTTTCACTATGAGGCGCCAGCGAAGAGAGTCCTTTTTTTCAATCGCTTTTTTGATTTCTTCTGCTGTCATCCTAGAAAAAGCGATGATTTCTGCATCGGTCAGACGGTAAAGGACAGCTGTTGCCCGATTGTTGTCCGAAACAATGGTTGACAGGTTGTGCAGGCAAAGGGAAAATTGGCGCTGTCTCCACCACAGACGTCCGCAGGCGAATATCGCCATCGCCAAGGGGATGGCCTTCATCCACATCGCAGTCCAATACCATCTCTCGAGCCCTATCGAGATGAGGGAAACATCAACGAGGAAAACCAACAAAAGAATGAGGACAAAGAGGACGCTTTCCCAAGAGGATTGGATGATTGGGCCAAACCATCGTCTAAAAGAAAAGTTTGATGTGCAGCAAGCAAAAAACTCTTCAAATCTTGGCTCCTGAAAAGCCATCCGGCCAACATGGGAGAGTTCATGAGCGGCAAGTTCATCACGATGATAAATGGAAAGATATCGGGACTGTTGCTTGAATGCTCTGCGGAGCTGCAGAAAAGCGCCGATGGGAGAGTCCTCTGTCTGTTGAAAAATCCATGCGCACCCCCCATGCCAAGGAGTTAGCCGATAATTGCTGAAAAAAAGGGGAATCCAGCGAGGTTTTATCCCGTAGAGCTGATGGGTTCTTTCCAAGGGTTTTTTAAGATATTGCCGATTGACGGTTTCATTGATGGAAAAAGAAAATTTTTCATCCACGATGTTTTCGAACTCGGCATGGAGCTGTAAGCAGTAATGAGCCCTCTTGAGAAAAATGCCGGCATCTTCTTTAGGGCCGGGAATCAATCCCATGGAATCAAATGAAAGCAATTGTTCGTCTGTTAAGTCGGACATTATTCAGTTTCTATCAACGAGCAAAAAAACTTCTGCCGGAAAAAATGCAGTAATATGGATCCACTTGCGGCTGTTCAATTCAATACCGGGTTGCGGCTGTTCAATTCAATACCGGGGCTTTGGCGCCGCAAAAATCCTTTGTGTTTTTTGGATATGGAATTAAGTTTTGCCCCATGAACCTATCTCACTAAACGCTTTTCAGCCGATTTTTTGGATCTTGAGGGTGATTTTGTGATGAATTTTTCGCTCAACTTATGAAAATTGAGCGCAAGATCAGCCCAAGAGGCAAGAAATCGGCAAAAATGGTTTAGTGAGATAGGTTCATACCCGGGTTATAATCCAAAAAGGCTCTTAATAACGTGAATTTGACGTAAGAAATGAAGTGGATTTTTAGACATTTTTTCTCCTGACTTTGATGAGCTTCGTAGGGAATAGCCTTGTGCTATTCCCAAGAAGCGAAGCAAATTCAGGAGGGAAAAGGTCAAAAATACACTCATTTTCTTGCGTCGAACTCACGTTTAATACAAAAGGGAATAGAGGGAGTAGGAGATCAATAAAAAGATCATTGTTGAAAATACGTCATTAAAGGCAGTAATAATAGGACCTGCCGCTACGGCAGGATCAACACCGACACGTACAAAGAAAAAGGGAGAAAACGTGCCTAAGAATGTTGCCGTCATACAAGCTCCAAACAGTCCGATACTGATAAGAATTCCCATGGCCATAGGGTCGGTTCCGGTATGTTGAATTCCGAGTATATTGAGAAGGTAAATCATGACCCCGCAAGCAATGCCGAATACGGTACCGATCATCAAACCGATTGTAATCTCTTTCATCATGGCCTCCCATCGAGATCCCGGAGATAATTGCCCCGTTGCCATTCCACGAACTAAAACAGTACTCATTTGCAAACCTACATTGCCTGACATCCCTGCGATTAAGGGAACGAAAAAAGGGACAAAGGTAAACCACACCCTGCCGGAAAATTGAGATAAGGCTGTTGAGGTCACCATACCGGCACACAGGGTGACAACCAACCAAGGAACACGCCATAGAAAACGGATGAAGATCGGCTCATGCTGGCTCACATCCTCTGCTGTACCGGCAATACTGGCAATCGTTTCATCGGCAACATCCTCCATTGCCTCTACGACGTCTTCATAGGCAATGACCCCTATGAGCTTATCATGTTCATCGACGACCGGAAGAGTCGGAATAGAGTAACGTTCCACAATATCAATGACTTCATCGCGTGAAACATCGGGCGTGACACTGTGCAGAACAGGCCGCATCACTTGCCTTAAGGGAAGGAAAGGGGGATTGACGATGAGATTGCGAACGGGAACATAACCGGCAAGCTCCTGTTTGTCTGTTAAAACAAAAATACTTCGCATCAAATCCACTCCGGGATTATCCCGGATATTGCGCGATACCTCTCCAATGGAGGTATGCATGGGGAATGCAAAAAACTCATCGGTCATTAAACGACCGGCACTATTTCTTAAATGCTTTTGCCGTTCACGGATACGCTGAGATTTTTTGGGGTCCAGCATATCTAGAACGCGTTTTAATCGACGGTCGGATATATCTTCCAGAACAGTTACTGCTTCATCTGTCGGCATCCGTTCAAGGAGCTCTTTAATTTCAGGGTCGCTGATGTGACGGAAGATGACTAAGCGAGTATTTTGTGTCGTATTGATCATGAACACCACTTTTGCATCGATGTCCGTGAGATTTTCATAAACGACAATCCTCCCGCTGGAAGGCAGTCTTGGAGCGGCATAGGCCAAATCGATTGGATCGTGTTCAATGGCAATTTTTGCGATGTCATGCAACAACAGCTGAGATGTTTGCGTATGAAACGCTCGTTCGAGTTTTTCATTGAGGACATCGTCAAGACGGTAGGTTTTCCCTTCCATCATCGAATAGCTCGCCGGAGCTACAATCTCAGGCTCTCGATTCTCCTGTTTGAGGTCGTCGTTTTTTTCTTCCATAGGTAATACACCGGCATTCAGGAAAAAATGATACTCTTACAAATTAATTAATACAAGGAGAATAAAAAAAAATCTAGGAAACAAAAATCATAAATTTTCTTTATCAATATCAAAGAAAAAAAAGGTGACTTTTGTTATGAAATGAAATAAGAGAAAACACGAGGGTTTTTGCCTACGAGAGCATGTCTAGTACCCTGAATACATAGGTACTACACATTGCACAGGGACAGCCCTCTAAAGGTCTTGCCCGCTTCTTCGCCCAAATGAGGACAGTCGAATAGGAGAGAATAGCCGCTGAAAAACCGATAGACGGCTTCTCGCAGGCGGTCGAAACTTGCAAAAGAGGTGGACAGGGTAAAAAATAGGAGGAAAAAATGATTCTCGCTAATCAACTTAACTGGAAGCTTTTGCTATTGGAAGGGATTGTCTTTTGCATTTTAGGATTAATTGCGATCACGCATCCCTTTTTCGTCACATGGGGCATCAATCTTGTCCTTGGCTTTATCCTGATCATCGCAGGGGCCGTCCAGGGATACCGTGCTTTTAAAGGGATTAATGACTCCTCGTCGATTCCCCTTTTTATTGGGGCAGCCGTCTCTTTGATTATCGGTATTTTCTTTCTTGTTTATCCAATGACAGGAATGCTGACCTTAACCCTTTTTTTAACGATCTATTTTTTGATTGACGGGATTACCAAAATCGTCAGCTCGTGGCAGCTCCGCTATGTTAAAGGATGGCCGTGGCTGCTGATTAGCGGGCTGATTTCTTTATTACTGACCTTTCTCATTCTTTCCGGTCTACCTTCAACTGCTGACTGGATCCTTGCGATTTTTCTTGGGGTTTATCTGGTATTTGTCGGAGGAGCTTTAATCGCATTAGCTATCTTTGTGAAGAGAGACTCCAAGAAGGACATAACCAAAGCGGGTTAACGATGATTTTTTTGAAGATGGGAAAGAAAATGATGGAAGCTAGGCGTTTGCCTAACACCTTCCAGCCATTTATCATCAAGAAGGTCATCAATGCAAGGAAGGGCATGATGTTGCTTAGCACGTTCTAAGTAATGCATTCCATCGGCATAATTGCCTCGCATTGAACACAGACAGGCAAGATGGTAAAAAGAAAGTGTATTGCCTAGGGCGACAGCCTGCAGGAGTTTGCTTTCTGCTTCGTTAAAGAGCTTTTGAACAACATCGGGATGGGCCGGGTCGTTGACAATTTGAGCTAAATTAAGAAGAGCAATTCCCCATTCATCCCAAATATGGTCGTCTTCACTATCCTCTTGAACATAAAGTTGCAAATGATCGATCGCTTGATAATAACAATCAATATCGGTCGTTAATCCCCCAATTTGAATTAAAATGCTCGCTATGTTGTAGTGAACAGGATAATAGGCAGGATCGATTTCCAACGCCCTTTTAAATATCTTCAATGCCTTTTCATAACAAGGGATGCTTTCCTCATAATCGGCAAGAAATTCGAAGGCGCATCCGTAGTTGTATATCCATTCAGGATCAAGAAAGGCTTCTTCTGAACCTTGCATCGCCGCTGTCTGCAGGCGAATTGCCTGCTCAAATCGATTTAACGCTTCTTCGATATAGTGTTTTTCATCTGTCACCTGTGCTAAAGCCATGAAAATGAATCCCCAATCATTCCAAAACTGCGGCGAGGACTGCTCTCCGCACTCAACGGCTTTGACGCACAACTGCACTGCTTCTTCCATCAGTTGGCGATCATGGCGCAGTTGCGCAAGGCCGAAATAGGACATCGCCAAGCCATACCAAAGAAGAGAATCTTTTGAATCTAACTTTAATCCATAGCGAAATTTTTCGATCGCTTCCAGATAGTGGCTTCCCTCATAAAAATATCGTCCAAGTTCATTTAAGCAATTTCCGTAGAGGCACCAGAGGTGGGCTTGATCGGGGAGAATCTCTAAACATTTGATGATCTTTTCTTGCGCCTGTCGAAGTGAAGAGTGGTCATCGGTCCACGATCCAATGAGCATTAACGCTTCTGCCCAAGAGCTCAAACCCAAAGGGTGATTAGATTCGCAAATTTCTCCCGCTTCAAATTTTTCACAACCTTCTCTTAATAGATCTTCGTCTCTTGTGATCTTTCCTTTAGAAACAAGCAGTTGACCCCACTTTATCCACAAACTTGAATGTTGAGGTTCGATCTTAACAGCCTGATCAAAAGCGTCATTCGCAAGGGTAAAATATGATGATTGCGGATACATTTGATATAAGCGGCTTAAAGTTGTTGCGAAGTTGATCCACCCCAAATAGCCGCTAGGATTCATTTTCACCGATAACCAATACGACTGTAAAGCTTCAATAAACAACTCCGGTTTCATGATCAGATTGGACAGTTCCATCAGCGAATTTCCATAGCCATTCCAGAAGTCTGAAGTATTCATCCCCTTTTTTATAGCATCATCAAACTTGCGGACAGACTGTCGAAAATCCAAAGGCTCGCCGGAGGCTTTTCCAAGGTAGTACCAGCATTCCCCCCAATCTCGATAAAACTCCGATAATTTAACACAACTGACTTTTTTTGAAAATTCCTCGGCTTGAGCAAATTTGACCAACGCTTTCTGATAGTACTTAGGCTTGTCGCAAAAAATTCCTAAAAGAACCAGAGTATTCCCCCAGCTGTGCCATGCATCGAAAAAGTCATTTTTGATACAAACAATTTTTTTAAAAATCTTACACGCAGCTTTTAGACAAAACACATTATGGGATTGAGTGGCAAATGCCAGGGCTTGCCTGAGCAGGATCAAAGGAGAATTGGGAACAATTGTGTTCGCGAGTTGGAAACTTTCCAACACTTTGCTGTCGCCGGAGTTCAGCCGAGCTTCTCCCTGCATGACAAAAAGAATTCCCAGGAATTCACGATCGTCTTTTGCCATCTCTTTCCACTGGCTGGAATGAGCATATGGAGTCAAACGGTCAAAATTACGTGTAGAGAGAATTTCTTGTAAAATTTTTTTGAGCTCTGGAAACTTTTTCATAATGACTATTTACATCATACCTCAATCGCCAATTAGAAAAAAAGAGAAAAATTGCCGGCCTACTACTTATACTGGACTTTAGCCATTCGAAAAAATAGTTTATAGTTAACTAGGGAGCGGCTTGAGCTGCTCGGGTAGTTGAAGACCTCTTCCCGAATCGATGATCCGGACTTTTGCTTTACCAAACACTCCATGTACTTCCAACCAATAGGGAAAATAGGAGGGATATTTTGATTCATCTACGGGTAAATAAATCATGATTGTTTTCTTCGACAGTTCACTCGAATCGTTGGGCCACCGGCCGCGCCAAACGTCAAAGTCGGTCCCCGGAATCACCCGGCCTTCATGGACCATCCTCGGCACCCAAAGCCGCCGAGAATCTCGTGTTCCTATCGAAGGGCGCGGCCCGACTTTTTTCCTTTCGGAATCAGGAACCTGCCTCATCCGAAGACGCAAAAGTTTTGAAAGAAAGTTGTTGCCCTCAGACACATCGCACCAACTATTTTTCGTATAGGAGAACAATGAATTCATTTCTCCCGTTAAAGAATGAATCGTATAAACGAGCCATGCGGTATGACCCGGAGCCTGTTGTTCTATCCAATGCTTCCAACCCTGCCATCCCCTCAGTTCTACATGTTTTAATCTAGCCGCCGGAATGGTAATTTCTTCAATCGCCATGTGCTGGCCGCTGTTTTCTTTGACAGCGAGGACGATGTAGGTATTGTCGATAGCAGCCACAATATAATCTCCGGGCCGCCCTTGCTGGAACTTACTCATCAGGTACATCGCGGCATGGACATGGAAAGGGAATATCCCCATCAACAAGAAAATGAGCCTAAGACTCCAACACGTTTTCCATCGGGTAGAATTGCTCATAAAGACCCCTATAGTGATATCAATACTACGATACCAGATTGTCCCTCTTTTTGCCTAGACCCAAGAACCGTGAGCGCGAACCGGCAGCGGGCTTGCCCCCCCCCTGCCGCTTGTGCATTTTTCAACGACTTCCCGGCTTTCTCATCATTCTTTTTTTAATTCTTGGGCTGTTTTTGGAGAAAAAGGCTGCTGTAATGAATACTGTTTGCCTGCTTTTTCTGACGAGTTTTATTTTGGGCCTTTAACACACTCTCCTTCAATTCAAAATCTTGCCTGATCCTTGCTATGTGCCAAAAACCGACTCTTTGGAAAGTTTCAGTAAATTGAAAGACCCGAGGAACAGCCCTCTGAAAGGGAGCATAGAACCGGGATCTTTCGCCTTTAGACGAGAGAGCTTCAACCAACAGCTCTTTTGAGTGTGGTATTGATGTAGCTATTCAAACTTAATCCTTGCAGCTTGGCTTCTGCTACCAATCTAGCATGAAGATCAGGCTGAAGTCTTAAGTGAATATTTCCTGAAAAGGGTTTTTCCGGTTCCCGGCCTAACTCTTTGCACCAATCAAGATATCCATCAATAGAAGTCTTGAATTCTTTTTTGATTTCCTCAGGGGTCGTACCCCTAAATGTAATGACATCACGCAATCCAACGACTTCACCATGAAAAATCATCGCTTTATCATCAAATTGGACAATCCCTGCGTACCCTCTATATTTCAACATGGTTTTACTCCTGCGTTCTCTAAAAATTTTCTTACGGAAACCAAAGCTCCTTTATCAGTTTCTTTTTGTGGATGCGGTCTGTGAAAATAAGCCCTCACAAGGAGGAAATGGAGCCTCATTAATGCTTAAAATGAGACCTGGATAACGCATGTAGCAAAGCTGAACAGCAAAACCCATATGATTGGCTGCGCCTCGGTGCTGTCGAATGATAGAAAGGTCGGATTCACTAAAGGTACGCCATGGGCGAATTGCGATTTTGCGATTTCGGTTGATAATGCGCAGGTACTAGTTTCACCACTCATTTAAAGCATGGTTGTTAGTGTAAAACACAG
>JBAUVX010000148.1:0-1762 GCA_049583465.1 Waddliaceae bacterium
TTTACGATCGTTCAACCCCGGGAGCTTTCGCGCGGCCCAACCTCTTAATTTAAGCTTGACAGAGCACTAGCGCTCTTGAATTCACAAGGATCTGCAAAGACTCTTAACCGGTTCCCTAGCCACGTAGGAGACGTTCCAACTGCAACCGCGTTTGCACACAGGTTGTATTGAGTGAGGGAAGCGAAAAGGCGTTGATTTTTTTTCAAGAAGTTGAGATATTGTGATCTACACGTGTTTTTAAGGGATTGATTGCCAAAGAACTTTGCACCGGTTCCGGATGAAGGTTGCGTTATCCTTGACAAATTAACCCCATATAAAGTATTTTTTTTACAAATCACAAAAAATATGTGGAATAGATGTCATGAGCAAAATCATTGAGGTGAAACACAATCTGAAACTAACCGGTGGTGTTTCGGTTTCGTTTCATCCCGCCCTTGATCCTGTGTATGAAAAACTGAATCAATGGGTTTTTCGCTTTCCTTTTTCTGCTGATCAGTTCATCGCCAATGATCTCAACCTTTTCTTTTCACTTGCCTCGAAAAAATACCTTGACCATCGTACGGCAAATCATCTATTTCGCGTTGTCTTGTCGATACACTTCATGCAAAAAAAGCTGTTGTATAAGACAACCTTTTCTCCTCATCAACGCCATGTGGAAGTGAGATGGATTCCAACGCGGTTGATTTTCCCCTTTTCACAGAAAACGGTTGTTGGCTGCCTCATCGGATATAATGCAGTGGACCGCTATGAGGTCTTTGATGAAGAAAATGTTGTCCTGACGCTCCAAAAATCTTTGCCTCACGTGCAACTTGTCGAAGAAAGCGCATACTCACACTCTTCTCAACATGCCAACCTGCGCTTGTTCTATTTTGAGATCGAAAAAGAGGATGGCTCATCCTTTTCCCTTGTGGAGCAAAATCTTTTGAAACATCATCTTAAGGAAAAAGTAAAAAGCAGTATTCAGCGACTGTCTCCATCCATCTTTATGGGGTTAAATAACGAGGAGATTTACAAGAACACCATCATTTTGAGCCAAGAGATCCAATCTCTTCAAGATCTTCCTCAAGCTTCTATCATCCTGGATCAACAGACAGGAAAAGAGGTGACCTTTCTCGTTAATTTAGTTCAAGTCTGTCCTTTGCATTGCTTTTCCTTAAAAGAGCGGTTTTTTGATTGCCGGTTTGAGTCGGAACGGGTTGCCACGGTTAGGTATTTGGACAGTCATCCGATCCAAGCTCATATTTTTCGTCTTTGTTTACCGCGCCGGGCTTCGTTATTACGCACCGACGGCTCCCTTGATTTTCACACGGCAAGACAGCGTGTTGTCTTTCTCATGACAAACGCTATTGGAGAATTTCGGGATTACAATGGAGGAATTCTCATTAAACAGCGAGAGCAGCTCGATGGCTTTAAAGAGCATTTCGTGGACATTGCGCGTCAGGATTCGGAACTGATCGAATCTTTTTTCTATGGGCTTACCCCATTAGAAAAACAGGTGATTTTGCCTCAGGAGATCTTGTCCAAGCTTTTTTACTACTTTATGGAGAGTCGGCAAGAAATTCTTTCTAACGAATTGAACGATTTTTTTAAGACTTATTACGACGGTGGGAAGATATTTTTAGTGATGTATGGAAGACATGCTTCTCTCAAAACAGCTATTTTAAGTCTTTTTCAGACGCTATCTCATAAACCTGCCGATATGGCGTATAACTTCATTGAAACGGCTGTAGGCCTCTTTTTTAATTGCGTTCTTCTAGACAAC
>JBAUVX010000149.1:0-9697 GCA_049583465.1 Waddliaceae bacterium
GCTTCTCGATTTTGGAGAAAATTGCTAGCTCATACGGTGTGTGTCAAACTGAATATGGAATTAGGCAACGAGCCTTTACAGTTTGAAGGTCTCATAACGCATTAACAATTCGCCCATGGGGTAAACAACTAAGAATCAGCTTTCTCTTTGTGCCCTTAGCGGCTTCGCAAAGTTGGTCTTAGATGTCAAAAAACATCTGGCCGCCTAGAGAATTTGACCGAAGATGTGAACGGGGCCAAAATTTTGATGCATCAGTTCTGGAAGGTGCATACCCTACAATCTGACCTTGTCGCTCAATAATACGCGCCATTCGGGCGTCGCCTTTTTATTGTTCATCCAGATAACGACCCCATTTTTCGGTGGTTTCTTGCTGAGTAGACCATGGAAAATATAGATTGCCAAGGATCTCAATATCTTGGCTTCGCAGTAGACGAATGAGGATTTCTTGGGTGTTCATATGCAGGGAAGCTTGGGTGCGTTGATATTAAATAATCTATTGTAAAGCGCTTGGGTGAGCGGCTGACTGCCATGGACTCTACGCCCCTTGTCTTGAAAAAGACGT
This sequence comes from Waddliaceae bacterium, assembly GCA_049583465.1. Taxonomy (GTDB): domain Bacteria; phylum Chlamydiota; class Chlamydiia; order Chlamydiales; family Waddliaceae; genus JBAUVX01. The sequence continues at coordinate 563 of JBAUVX010000149.1, forward strand.
TCTTTGGGAATATCGACTATCAGGAAATCCTCGCTCAATTCTCGTGCGCGCAGGACCTCTCGGCCATCAGGGTCATAAATGCTACTATGTCCTGGACAAATTGATTGTTGATCATTTGCCAAGATCCAGTCAGCAGCGACCAGCCAACAGCGATTTTCATGAGAACGCGCAATAAAATGGCTGTAATATGGAGGACGTTTAGCGTAAGGATGTTCCAATGGGACTATATTGCACATGGGACAAAAAAGGATAGTGGCTCCTTGAAGAGCAAGCAGACGTGAAGGTTCGAAATAATTTGAATCTAAGCAAACAATAATCCCAAAAGGCACTTCCTTGCTCAGCCAGCAAGAAAAAGTTGTCCCTGCCGTGAAATAGTCATGATAGAGATAATGCTTTCTTTGAATGCCGACCAGCTTTCCATTTTCAATGGCAGCTACAGAATCAAAGAGCTTATTCCCGTCTTTTTCGTTGAACCCAATGATAATGGTCACACGATAACGAGAAATTTCAACCAACCATTCTTGAAAAACAGGACTTTGCACTTCAAAAGAGTTTTTTCTTGCAAGCGACTCATCCGCGTAGTAACCGGTCAAAAAACCTTCAGGAAAGCAGAGAAAGTCAATACAGTCAATATCGGCTTTGGCCAAAATGTCATGAATTTGACGCTTGCGATCTGGAAAAGCGGCTTTTGGGTTGGCTTGATATGCAGCAACTCGAATCATTGGTCATTCTCCTTTCTTGGTGCTGTAGCCAGCTCAAGAAGGAAATAATCTCCATCTTCTCCAGTTCCCCATTCTACCTCAATCCAACCAGTTTTTTGGTAAAATGCAAGCGCCTCTTTGTTTTTAGCCACGCATTTCAATCTGTAAGGCAAAGATAGCCAAGGCAGGAGGCTTCTTATCAATAGCCCGCCAATCCCCTTTCTTTGGTGGTCTGGAGCCACGAAAAGATGGTGTATAAATTTGTCTTGTTCCCAAATCGAGATAAAGCCAAGGATCTTACCGTCTTGATCCTCCGCTACGAAAATTACTTCCCCAACAGTTGTTTTCTTGAAGTCTTCGAGCTTGAATTTATTAGGATTTTCCCCGATAAAAGTCTGCTGCCGTGTGATTAAAAATAGATTTTCTAATTGCGGAATGTCGTTGTCATTAGAACGCCGAATCGTTATCACAGACACCCCTCACTCTGTCTCCATAGCTGTAACAGTTCTTTTTCTTTCTCTCGATCTAGACCTGCTTGTTTTGCTACATGTTCTCTTAAGGAATTCCATTTAAGAATGGACTCTATTATAGCTGAAAGAGGACGAAAGGTAAGACCGGCTTGGACAGCCTTTTGCGCATTAATGTTTAAGAACCCAGGCATGTTTCTTACAGAAGAAAGCCACAAAGGAAGTTCCACCCATTTTCCTTCTCCTGAAAACCCTCCTTATCCGAGATAAGGAGAATACCAGCAAAATGGAATCTTTTCTATGGAAAAAAGTAACATTCAGGCTTTACTATGCGTCTTGCCCTCATAAAGTTGTGAAGCATTTGCCTTTATCAAATGGTGTGCAATATATGCGATTTCCATTTGTGCAAAAAGAGGCATCAGTTTTGCGACCCCTAAATATAGCTCGTGATTCAGACGAATTTAATCGATTTCTGGGGGAATAGCGGGGGAGTGGGGAGGTTCAGAGAAGTTTGTCATTATTCATCCGGACAAGGTATAAAACAATTAGCTTTGAATCATGGCAAAAGAGGCTTAGAGTATGTATGTCAATGGATTTCAACGTGTTATCATTCAGAATGTTGAGCCTGAAATTGATGGAGGAGACTTTCCCGCAAGACGGGTAGTTGAAGAAACAATCACTGTACATGCCGATATTTTTGTCGACGGGCATCAGATGCTCGATGCTGATCTATTATGGAAGAAAGAAAAAGAAAAGAGCTGGAATCGTGTTCCCATGCACTTAATCAACAACGACTTGTGGACTTCTTCCTTCACGGGAGATGCTGTGGGAATGTACCTGTATACAATAGAGGCTTGGATTGACCACTTTCAAACATGGAAGCACGATTTGCAAAAAAAATACGAGGCCGGAAAAAATGTAGAGGGGGACATCTTAATCGGGGTGGAGTTCCTGCAAGAATTGCTTGGTTGCTGTTCCCAAGAAGATGCCAAGGAGATCAACAAATGGATGAGCAAGCTAAAAAGGGTCAAGCAAGGGAAAACCGCCTTGGCAATAGCTTCCGATGATGCATTGGCCGCTCTTGTAAGAAGAAATTCCGCAGCGATTTTTTTTACCGGGTATCAAAAAGAATTGCGTCTGTTTTGTACGCGGAAAAAGGCCCTATTCAGCAGCTGGTATGAGATGTTTCCTCGTTCATGCGGAAAGTCTGCAGATGAACACGGAACGTTCAAAGACTGCATGGACACATTGCCGGCAATAGCTCGGATGGGCTTCGATGTCCTTTACTTGCCTCCGATCCATCCCATAGGAAAAACACACCGCAAAGGGAAAAACAATACAACTCTCGCAGAGCCCGATACACCGGGAAGTCCGTGGGCTATCGGATCCGAGGAAGGGGGTCATGATGCCATTCACCCGCAACTTGGGACATTGCAGCAGTTTAAACAGATGATCAAAAAGGCTGAGGAATATCACATCGAAATTGCTATCGACTTAGCGTTTCAGTGCTCTCCGGATCATCCTTATGTCAAAAAATACCCCGAATGGTTTCGCTGGCGTCCCGACGGCACTGTTCAATATGCGGAAAACCCGCCAAAGAAATATGAAGACATTATCCCCTTTGACTTTGAAACTCCCCAGTGGAAATCCCTATGGGAAGAATTGCTCCGCGTTGTCATTTATTGGTTGGAGCAGGGGATACGCATCTTCCGCGTCGACAACCCCCATACGAAGCCGTTCCGTTTCTGGGAGTGGTTAATCGGGGAAGTGAGAAAAAAAGACCCGGAAGCGATCTTTCTTTCCGAGGCGTTTACTCGGCCCAAAGTGATGCAATATCTTGCCAAAGTGGGTTTTGATCAATCGTATACTTACTTTACCTGGAGGAACACAAAGCATGAGATCGTGGAATACCTCACCGAACTGACTCGCGGAGAGATGAGAGAATACTTTCGTCCCAATTTTTGGCCCAATACCCCGGATATTCTTTCCGAGGTCTTGCAGTATGGCGGGAGGCCAGCTTTTTTAGCTCGGCTGGTATTAGCGGCGACACTGTCGTCCAACTACGGGATCTACGGCCCCCCTTTTGAGTTATGCGAGGGCCAAGCTCTATCGGGTAATGAAGAATATCTCGATTCCGAAAAGTATGAAATCCGTCAATGGAACAGAGACCGCCCGGGAAATATCCGTGACTTTATCGCTCTGATCAATCAGATACGCAAAGAGCATCCTGCGCTGCAGACGACATGGAATATCGATTTCTATCCGATAGAAAACGATCATCTTCTCGCTTACGGGAAGGCGTCGGAAGACGGGTCGGATTTGTTGCTTGTTGTGGTCAACTTGGATAGCTTTTACACCCAATCGGGATGGATCAGCCTCCCTCTGAAGAGATTAGGCATGCTTGAGAGCCGGCCATTCCGTGTCCATGACCTGATTACAGGCGATAAATATATTTGGGAAGGGGCCGTCAACTATGTGGAACTCAATCCCCATCACGTTCCGGCGCATATTTTCCACATCCATCCCAAAATGCATAGAGAGCAAGATTTTGACTATTTTTTGTGAAGGTGCCAATGATGTCTAGTGATCCGGCATGGTACAAAAATGCCGTCATCTACCAACTCCATGTCAAATGCTATCATGACAGCAACGACGATGGCATAGGGGATTTCCGGGGGTTAACGGAAAAATTGGATTATATTCAAAGCCTGGGATGTACCGCTATCTGGTTACAGCCCTTTTATCCTTCTCCCTTGCTTGATGATGGCTATGACATTGCAGATTACTGCTCTATCCATCCCGATTACGGGACTTTAAAAGACTTTCGCCGATTTTTACAAGAGGCCCATCGACGCAAATTAAAAGTCGTCACTGAATTGGTGATCAATCACACTTCCGAAAAGCACAAATGGTTTCAACGGTCCCGTCAGGCTAAGCCCCACTCAAAATGGCGCAATTACTATGTTTGGAGCGATACCCAGGAAAAGTATTCCGATGCAAGAATCATTTTCAAAGACTTCGAAACGTCGAATTGGAAATGGGATTCGGCAGCCCAATCCTATTACTGGCACCGTTTCTATTCCCATCAACCTGACCTCAACTATGAGAATCCCGTCGTCCATCAAGAGATATTCAGACTCGTTGATTTCTGGATGAACATGGGTGTTGACGGGATGCGGTTGGATGCCATCCCCTACCTCTATCAAAAGGAGGGGACCGACTGCGAAAATCTTCCGGAGACCCACGATTTTCTAAGGAGACTGCGGAAGCATATCGATGAAAGATATTCCGATCGGATGTTGCTGGCAGAGGCAAACCAATGGCCCGATCAAGCTTCATCTTACTTCGGCGAAGGAAATGAATGCCACATGGCCTTTCACTTTCCCGTCATGCCTCGTCTTTTTATGGCGATCCGCATAGAAGATCGCTTTCCGATCATCGACATCATGGAACAAACTCCCACACCGCCCGATTCTTGTCAGTGGGCAACATTTTTGCGTAATCACGATGAGCTGACATTGGAAATGGTCACCGATGAAGAGCGCGATTTTATGTACCGTGCGTATGCTAAAGATCCGAAAGCGCGCATCAATTTGGGCATTCGCCGCCGATTAGCTCCTCTTCTCGATAACGATCGTGCTAAAATTGAGTTGATGAACATCCTTCTCTTTTCGTTTCCCGGTTCCCCCATTATTTACTATGGAGATGAAATCGGCATGGGAGATAATTATTATTTAGGAGACCGGAATGGCGTCCGCACTCCTATGCAGTGGAATACGAACAAAAATGCAGGCTTTTCTCGAGCCAACCCCCAAAAACTCTATCTGCCGCTCATCATCGACCCGCAATATCACCACGCCTATCTCAACGTAGAAAATCAAGAACAATCGGTCACATCGTTGTTATTGTGGATGCGTAAGATGATCTCCGTTAGGCAGGAGTATCATGCGTTCGGATATGGCTCTTTGACGTTTCTGTTTCCTGAAAATGCTAAAGTCCTTGCCTTTATTCGGGAACACAAAGAGGAAAAAATTCTTGTTGTGATCAATTTATCCCGCTATTCGCAGTATGTAGAACTGAATCTCTCCTCATATGCAGGCCATACGCCCATGGATCTTTTTAGTCATAACTATTTTGCTGTCATTAAAGAGGATCCATATGGGATGACTCTGGGAGGCCATGGGTATTTTTGGTTGTTTCTGGAACGGGAACCTAAACTGTTTATCACTGAAGAGACCTCTTTGCCCGAACGGATCCCGACAGACCGATGGGAAGAGCTGGTCATAGGCAATGGAAAAGAACAGTTCCTTAAAAAGCTATTGCCTCCTTATCTGAAACGTTCCCGATGGTTCAGAGCAAAAACACAAAAAATTCGACAGCTATCGCTTGTCGAGAAATTTACCATGGGCTCGGCAATCATGCTCATTGTGAAAGCTGTCTACTCCAACGCCGAGCCTGAAACTTATTTCCTCCCGGTGACATTTGTCCCGGCCGATGCAGATTCAACCATCATGGAAAAATTCCCGCAGGCCATTATCGCCCGTTTTGAACAGGGATCCCTAATTGATGCGATCTACGACGAAACATTCCGTGCAAACTTACTGGAAATGATCATTAAACGAAAAAAATACAAAAATGATTTCAGCAAGTTGGCGGCGATCTCGGGGCGGCGTGCGCAAAAATTATTAATCAATAGACTCTTGCCCATATCTTCTCGAGTGATCGCTACTGAACAGACGAACAGCTCCATCGTTTACGATGAAGTCTTTTTTCTTAAAATCTATCGACGCTTGGAAGAGGGAATCAATCCGGATGTCCAGCTCGTGAGACATCTTACAGAAGTCGTGCACTTTCCCAATGCCCCCCCCTATGTCGGTACGATCAATTGGGAGAGAGGAGAAGAAAACACCGCCTCTGTCGCTATTGTTCAAGAGTTTATTCCGAACGGCGGCGATGCTTGGACCTATGCTTTAGATGCTGTAAAAAGATATTTGGAAGAAGTGTTGACGAAAATTTCAACGAAAGAGCTCGATTCTGCTCTGCTGAAACAGGAACAGCCTCCTGAATTCATCCAAGAATCTCTGGGATGGATGTTCGTAGAAATGATCTCTCTTCTAGGTCAGCGGACGGCGGAGATGCATCTAGCTCTCGCACGACCAACAAAGTCTCAAGATATTGGGTCTGAACCGTTCACATTTTTTTATCAAAAATCGTTATATCAGTATTTTCGTGCTCAAGTTCGCAAGGTATTAAGATTGCTGAGGGAAAATTTGAAGACCTTGTCAGAGGAGTCAAGAGCTCTTGCGGAGAGAGTATTAGCCGAAGAGCATACGTTATTGAAGCATTTTAAAAATCTCTTGAATGAAAAGATCACAGCAATAAAGATCAACATACATGGAGATTATCATTTGGGCCAAGTCCTCCACACGGGTAAAGATTTGATGATCATCGATTTTGAAGGAGAGCCGGCAATACCCCTAAGCGAGCGTAGGCTCAAGCGGTGTGCACTCCAGGATGTCGCCGGGATGCTTCGGTCATTCAACTACGTTGCAGTGACAGCCTTGGAACAATTCAAACGGCTGCATACGGGGGATAGCGAAGTTTTGGAAATGTTGACAGATTGTTGGTATAAGTTTGCGAGCAGCATGTTTCTCAAAGCTTACACCCAAACTGTTCTGCAACAGGGTGTCCCGATCATCCCTAAGGATCAGCAGCACTTTGATCATTTACTGCAGGCGTATCTTATCAATAAAGCTGTCTATGAATTGGGCTATGAATTACAAAATCGCCCCGATTGGATCAATACGCCGTTAAAGGGGATTTTGATGTTATGACAATTATATCCTCTCTACTCACCGAGGAAGATGTCTATCTCTTCAAAGAAGGAAAGCATTTCCGGCTTTATGACAAACTCGGTGCACATCTGCTTTCAATAGACAATCAACAAGGGGTCCACTTTGCAGTATGGGCGCCAAATGCTAGGAGCGTTTCTGTAATCGGAGATTTTAATGGTTGGGATCCCCGTTCCCATCCGCTGAATATACGTTGGGATAGTTCAGGGATTTGGGAAGGTTTTGTTCCTCATATCCAACAGGGTGCGATTTATAAGTATCACATTGTCTCCAAGCTTAAAAATTTTACCGTCGATAAGGGAGACCCATTCGCCGTGAGTTGGGAGATCCCTCCCAAGACAGCCTCTGTAGTCTGGGACCTCGGCTATGACTGGAATGAGAAGGAATGGATGCAAAACAGGGACGACCTCAATCATCTCGACGCTCCCGTCTCCGTTTATGAGCTTCATTATCCTTCCTGGCGTCGGAAACCCGAAGAAGGGAATCGCTCGTTGAGTTATAGGGAAATGGCCGAAATCCTTCCACCATATATTTTAGAGATGGGGTTTACCCATGTCGAATTTCTCCCCCTGATGGAGCATCCTTTTCTTGGGTCGTGGGGATATCAGAAAGTGGGGTATTTTGCTCCTAGCAGCCGATACGGCACCCCGCAGGATTTCATGTTTTTAATCGAAACCCTTCATCAAAAGGGCATTGGTGTGATTCTCGATTGGGTTCCTTCCCACTTTCCTTCGGATGAGCATGGCCTCTGCTATTTTGACGGGACGCATCTTTTCGAACATGAAGACCCCAAGAGGGGTTTTCATCCCGATTGGAGGAGCTACCTCTTCAACTATGGAAGAAATGAGGTGCGGGCATTTTTGATCAGCAGCGCCATGTTTTGGTGCGATCGCTACCATATCGACGGCTTGCGCATGGATGCCGTCGCTTCGATGCTCTATCTCGATTACTCTCGTCAGGCCGGAGAGTGGGTTCCCAACATCTACGGAGGAAATGAGAACTTAGAGGCAGTCGATTTCATTAAGCAATTGAATCGCGCCGTTTATGAACGGTATCCCTATATGCAGACAATTGCAGAGGAATCCACGGCATGGCCGATGGTCTCGAGGCCCACATACCTAGGAGGACTGGGCTTTGGAATGAAATGGAACATGGGATGGATGCACGATACTCTTTCCTACTTTTCAAAAGACCCGGTGTATCGAAAATTCCACCATAATGAACTGCTTTTTAGCCTCATCTACGCTTTTTCGGAAAATTTCCTATTACCCCTATCCCATGACGAAGTCGTTCATGGCAAAAGCTCTCTGCTTGGTAAAATGCCCGGCAATGACTGGGAGAAATTTGCCAATTTACGTTTGCTTTTAGGCTACATGTGGGCGCATCCCGGGAAAAAGCTGTTATTCATGGGAGGTGAGATCGGACAATGGACGGAATGGAACCACGATAGCAGTGTAGAGTGGCACCTCCTTGACTACGACCCTCACCAACAGATTCAAAAATGGGTCAAAGATCTCAATGCCGTCTATCGCAGCGAACCGGCGCTCAATGGGCAGGATTTTTCTAATCAAGGGTTTGAGTGGGTGGATATTGCCGATGCGAATCAAAGTGTGGTGAGCTTTGTAAGAAAGGGAAAACTCCTCAATCAAGATCTTCTCATCATCTGCAATTTTACTCCCCTTCCCCGTCATTACTACAAGCTCGGAGTTTCAAGCAAGGGGACCTGGGAAGAGGTGCTCAATAGCGACTCCGCCTACTATGGGGGCTCCAACCTTGGCAATCTAGGCGCCGTCAAGACTCGGCCCATTCCCTACCATGGCAAAGATTATACCCTAAGCCTCACGCTTCCTCCCCTTGCTATCCTCATTTTCAAAAGCACTGTTCAATGAAGGGTGAAAGAGCGTGCAAATGATTTTCATAAAAAAACTATTTGCATCTATTGTCGTGTCTTATGTAACGTTCTTTAAGTTAAGCTTCTAAAAAGCCCATCAAGACCCAATTCGCTAACCTCTTGAAGTGAGATGACGATGTCCAAAGTCCTCTCTTTTTTGGCTCTTTTGCTCTTCTTTTACTGCCGGGTTATCTATGGCGATCTCCGCAATGAAATCAATAGTG
>JBAUVX010000150.1:0-13980 GCA_049583465.1 Waddliaceae bacterium
TTCATCCTGTTGATAAGGCTCAGACTCTAAATTTACGAGTTGGATTACTGATTAACTTTCATGAAGAAAAATTGGTTGATGGCGTTCATCGAATTATAAACGGATTTTGAGCCTAGTTAACCAGTTCAGCCCTTTCTCTCTGTGTCCTCTGTGCCTCTGTGTTTTACACTATCAAGTAGTGAAACTAGTGTCTGCACATTAGCAACCAAAATTGCAATTCGCCCATGGCGTTAAGTGAATAAACCTACCTCAGTAATAGGCGGTTTTGAGGGCTTTACTTGCTTAATAAAGAAGGCCTGAACGGTTACCGGGAAGCTTAAACTTATTTTCTCTTTTCTTGACGTTTGAGTTCAGAGATTTTTTGCATTCTTTCTCTTTCTTTCCATGTGAGGGATTGTTCTCCTTGCTTTGAAATTTTTTCCAGCATCGTATCGATAAAGCGATCATCATCAAGAGTGTCGTCCTCCGGTTGAATTGTGAATCTCTTGCTCTCTTTTTTTCGTTTTTTAGATGGTTTCCGAGAAGGAGCAAGGCGAACAAAACGTTGGCGCATCTTCTCCGAAAAGCGGATCACGGACCACTCAAAACGATACAGAAAGGGAAAAGGGCTATGTAAATCCCAAGCGATGAGTCCATACAAATAACCGATGAGTCCCCCGAAAAAAAAGTAGGTGAAGTGGACAATGTTCAGTTGAGAGAGGGTAACGAGTAAGATCGCCCCAAGGATTCCTAATGTTAACCATTTGGCCTTGATCGGGATGAGAAAAAATAATAAGAGCTCGGTTTCGGGATTCATGAATGTCCAAACAACGAGAATGGCAAAAACCGACGGCGTAGCCCCGGAGAGGATTCCATATTGCCCTGTGAGAGGCATCAGAAACAATGCGCCCAATCCCGCCAGTATTCCACAGATGAAATAGAATTGAAGAAAGGAAGTCCGGCCCACGCGATGAAAAACGTCGCTTCCCATCACCCACAAAATGTACAGGTTGAAGGCAAGTGCTAGAAGAAACCACAAGGTGATCCCTTGATATCCGGTGTATTGAACAAACAGACAAGTGATGGGTTGCCACAGTAGATAATGTTCTATCCCCCACCACGATAGGCTGAACCACTCTTGGGGTCCGGGAATGCGAAACCAGTAGAGGAAGAGATTGTTGACGAGTGCGGAAACGATGCCAATGAGGCTGATGCACAGAATAAGTTTTTTAATAGGACCGGGAGTGAATTCCGGTCCTAGTCGGAAATGGCTTGTTGTATAGGTCATGGATCACATTCCAATTTTTGGCATGGTTCAACTAGGGGGGTGCGGCTAGGGTTTTCTAGACGCAGTTTGAGTATAGCAGATCTCTGCATCAATGACAAACGGGGAAAAGCTGCAAAAATCACTTGTTTTTTTAAGTCCGTTAAAGCTATAATGATGGGCAGAATTTTTGGGCTTGGAGTTTAATGATGAAAAAAGACAGACACCCTAAATACCAGTTAGTCCTTTTTGTGGACTCTTCTACTGGACGAAAATTTGTTTGCGGATCCACATTGCAGACGGATGAAAGAGAAATGTTCGAGGGGATAGAATATCCCGTTTGCCGCGTTTCCGTCTCTTCCTCTTCGCATCCATTCTTTACCGGTAGCAAGCAGTTTGTGGATGCCGAAGGCCGCGTCGATAAATTCAGAAAGCGATACGCCAAACCGGGCAAAAAGGAGCAGAAAGCAGAAGAGTAAAAGGAAATGGAAAAAAGAATCCACACTTTCCTGTCTCGACTCGCTGAATTAGAAAGCATTTTAGGGCAGCCAGACGTATTAAAGGATCAAAAAACATATCGTCAATTAACGCAAGAACATGCCCAAATCAGTCAACTAAAGAGTGTTTGGGAGGAACTCAATCGCTGCAAACAGCAGATGCGGGACAACCGCGAGCTGTTGGACATCGAAAAAGACGAGGTCTTCATCTCTATCCTCCAAGAAGACAGCGAGCGGCTTGAAGAGGAGATCGAGCATCTTCGCCTTCAACTGGAAACGCTTCTCGTCCCCCCCGATCCTGACGATCATCGCAACACCATTTTAGAACTTCGTGCAGGCACGGGAGGAGAAGAAGCCGCTCTCTTTGTGGGAGATTGCGTCCGGATGTACAAAATGTTTGCCGACAAGCAAAATTGGACATATGAAGAGTTGTCAAGCACCGAATCGGAAAAAGGGGGATTTAAAGAGTATGTCATGGCCCTCTCAGGGACGAATGTCTATCGTTTTTTGCGTCATGAGGGAGGGACCCATCGAGTCCAACGAGTTCCGGAAACAGAAGCACAAGGGCGTGTACATACTTCTGCAATCACTGTAGCCGTTCTTCTCGAACCCGCTAAAGAGTCTGAAGTGATCATCGATGAGGGCGATCTTCGCATTGACACATATCGTGCATCAGGAGCCGGAGGACAGCATGTCAACGTCACTGATAGCGCTGTTCGTCTGACACACCTGCCAACGGGCATTGTCTCCCATTGTCAAGATGAGAGGAGTCAGCACAAAAATAAAGAAAAAGCCATGCGTCTCCTTAAAGCCAAAATTGCAGAAGCTGAACGTCAGAAAAAAATGGCGGAGAGAGCTTCAGATAGGGCGAAACAGGTGGGAAGCGGGGATCGCTCCGAGAGGATTCGCACCTACAACTTTCCTCAGAACCGCATTACCGATCATCGGATTAGCTTCACCAGGTATAACCTCGATCGGGTGATGCAAGGAGAACTCGAAGAAGTGGGAAATGCGCTGATCGGCCATTTTGCTCAAGCCGCGTAAAAGTGTCGTGATGACTATCCAGGAAATGCTGACTCAAGCAAAGCATTCTCTCTGCAACAAGGGAATTCTCCCTCGGCAGGTTGAAGAAGTTATTGGAGATGCTTTGGGACTCAGGCGGGTGGAACTGTATGAGCAGAGGACCCGTCTTCTCACAGAAGAAGAGAAAAAGCGCTGCTGCTCTTTCCTGGATCGAAAAGGAGAAGGAGAGCCTGCACAATATTTGCGGGGATATGTGGAATTTTTGAGCTGCATCATTCACGTGAATCGAGATGTGTTGATTCCAAGACAGGAAACGGAAATTTTAGTTGCGAACATCGTACAAACACTCAAAAAAGAAGATTGCCGCAACAAAGCGTTATGGGATGTGTGTTGCGGATCGGGATGCATGGGGATTGCCATCAAAAAAGCCGTTCCGGAGCTTAGGGTTATTTTATCAGACGTTTCAAGCAAGGCATTGGCGGTCGCCCAAAGCAATGCTGCCGACAATGACGTCGAGGTTGCTTTAGTCCAGGGTGATTTGCTCCATCCCTTTCGTGGGGAGGCAACCGATTTTTTTGTGTGTAATCCTCCCTATGTTGCGAAAAACGAAGAAGAGCAGCTTCCTATTGAAGTTAGGCAATTCGAACCCCCACTGGCGCTGTTTGCGGACAATCAGGGTTTGGAATTTTATGAACGGCTTGGACGGGAATTAATCGACCACATGTCTCCCGGAGGGAAGGCTTGGATGGAGATCGGTTATCGCCAAGGAGAAGCGGTGCGAGCCTGTTTTTCATCTCCTCTATGGAAATCGTCGAGGGTGGAAAAGGATTGGTCAGGGCACGATCGGTTTTTTTTCCTTGAAATCGAATGATTTTTTGAGTATCCTATTGAGAATAATCATGTTGAATTAATGCTATGCTTGGTGCACTAACAGAAAAAATGCAAGGCCTTTTCTCCAAGTTGACCGGGAAAAGGAAGCTCACCGAAGAGAACATCGCTGAAGCTGTCAGCGAGGTGCGTCTGGCCCTGCTTGAAGCTGACGTCAATTACAGCGTTGCTAAGGCATTGGTCAAAAAGCTCAAGGAAAAAGCGCTTGGAGATGCGGTCATCAAATCGGTTTCACCGGGACAGCAGTTCATCACGATTGTTCACGATGAACTCGTTGCTTTGATGGGTGGGGAAGAGGCCTTGGTCGATCTCAAAAAAAAGCCTGCAATTGTGATGATGTGCGGGCTGCAAGGCTCCGGAAAGACCACCCACTGTGCTAAGCTGGCCCATTTTTTCAAAAAAAGGAAAGAATGTCAGCGTCCTCTTCTTGTTGCCTGTGATCTCCAGAGACCGGCGGCCGTAGAGCAGCTGCAAATACTGGGTGCGCAAATTGATGTTCCCGTCTTTACTCTTTCCGGAGAAAAAGATCCGCTATCTGTAGCCGGACAAGCGTTGGAAAAGGCAAAGCAGGATCACCACGATCTGATCATTGTCGACACTGCCGGGCGGTTGCATATTGATGAAGCGCTTATGGAGGAGCTTGAACATATCAAGCGCATTTTAGGGCCCAATGAAATCCTCTTCGTCGCGAACGCTGCCACAGGACAAGACGCAGTGACGGTCGCAGCCGAGTTCAACCGGCGAGTGGAAATTTCCGGAACGATTCTTACCATGCTGGACAGCAATATGCGCGGGGGTGCTGCGATTTCGATTCGAGAAGTGACGGGCAAACCATTGAAATTCGAGGGGATTGGGGAAAAAATTGATGATCTTCAGGTCTTTAACCCCTCCTCGATGGCAGATCGTATTTTGGGAATGGGCGATACCATTAATCTCGTTCGAAGAGCCAAAGAGCACATAGCCGAAGAGGATGCGCAGGAATTAGAAAAAAAACTTCGTTCGGCGACCTTTACTTATGACGACTATTTGAAACAAATTCAGATGGTTAAGAAAATGGGATCGTTGAAAAGTCTATTTGGGATGCTCCCGGGCATGGGGAAGGCCTTTCCAAAAGTCGATGTCGATGAAAAAGAGTTTTTTAAGGTTGAAGGAATCATTCAATCCATGACGAATAAAGAGCGTACGGGCGAGTGCGAGTTGTCGGTCCCCAGACGCAAACGGATTGCAAAGGGAAGCGGGAATCCGCTATCTGCGATCAACAAGCTCATTAAATCTTTTAAGCAGGCAAAACAATTTTTTAAAAACATGCCAAACCAAAAAAAATTACAAAAATTAATGGAAGGAAACCCATGGCGTTAAAAATACGATTACGACCTCAAGGCCGCGTTCATCGTCGCTTTTTTCGTGTTGTTGTGACGGACAGTCACCAACCTAGAAATGGACGTTATGTGGAGGCATTGGGATGGTACAATCCCTTTGAAGAAGAAGAGGATAGAAATTTGTTCCTAAAAGAGGAGCGGTTGCAGCATTGGGTCGGGCAGGGGGCGGTCATGACAGAAAATGTTGAAGCCCTCGTTGCTAGAGGTGCTCAATTTGTGGTCAAAAGCAAACGAGAAAAAGAGGCGGCGCGTCGAGAAAAAATCGCTGCGAAGAAAAAGGCCCATAAGCAATCCCGGCAGTCGAAGAGCGATGAGTGATCATGCAGATCGATATCCTTTCCCTGTTCCCCGATTATTTTCGTGGTCCCTTTGATGAAAGCATTATCAAGCGAGCGAGAGCAAAGGGGATTCTGGATATTCGACTGATCGATATCAGAGATTTTGCCGACAATCCCCATCGACGGGTCGATGACCGCCCTTACGGCGGCGGCCCCGGAATGGTCTTGAAGGTTGGTCCTGTTGTCAGAGCGATAAGAGAGGTGAAAACCTCAGCGTCTAAGGTGATTTACCTTTCGCCTCAAGGGAAAACGTTGAATGCCGAATCATGTCGGGAAATTGCCCAATATGAGCATCTCGTCTTGCTCTGCGGACACTATGAAGGAGTTGATGAGCGAGCGTTGATGCTGGAAGTTGATGAAGAATTGAGTATCGGAGACTATGTTTTGACGAATGGGTGTGCCGCAGCAATTGTCGTTGTCGATGCGGTAGCACGATTTATTCCGGGAGTGATCGGCAATGAGAAGTCGGTAAGTGAAGACTCTTTTGAACAAGGGGTCTTGCGTAGCCGCCCATTTACACGACCGCCCGTCTATGAAGGCATGGAAGTACCGGAGGTGCTGAAAAGCGGAAATCATCAAAAAATTCAAGAATTTAGAAAAAGCAGGTCGAAAAAGATCTGATCTGTTACAATAATGACTATTTAACCCGAGGGTTGGACCAAAAAAGGGGGGGGGGATTTTTAGGCATTCTCCTTCATGACGGCATCCAAGAAAGGGAAGGGAGAAAAGCGTTCCTTGTTCCGTTCAAAAGTTGCGTTATTTAACGCGGGTTTTGGACCGGAAGCGGAAAGGCATGCATTTTCTTGTCCAAAACCCGCGTTATTTAATAAGGAGAAGGAAAACTGATGAGTCGATCTAAAATACTGCAACAGCTGGAGAGTAAAAGCCTGAAGAAAGATATTCCCGATTTCCGAGTTGGGGATACAATTCAGGTTCATACGCGCATTATTGAGGGACAAAAGGAACGGATTCAAATGTTTACAGGAACTGTGATTGCCCGAAAAGGATCGGGACTTTCTGAAACGTTTACTCTTCACCGTGTTGCTTATGGCGAGGGGATGGAGCGGGTGTTCTGTTTGCATAGCCCAAGAATTGCAAAGATTGAAGTGATGCGAGAAGGTAAAGTGCGTCGAGCAAAACTGTATTACTTAAGAGGGACTTCAGGAAAGGCTTCAAAAGTGAAGGGTCGTATCGGCGCGCCGCGACGACGCCGTACAGTCAATGAAGAAACGAGCGGAAAAGAACAAGAACCTGAAACTGCGATGTCTGGCGAAGAAAACGTGAATGAGCAACCGGAATCAGCACAACAGCAAACCACTGAAAGTTGAAGCAAAGGAGCTCCGGCGTCTGCAACAGCTGACCTACTTTGAAAAAAAAGGGTACCGGGAAGGATTTAAAGCGATTGCGGGAGTCGATGAGGCGGGAAGAGGGCCCTTAGCCGGTCCCGTTGCTGCTGCGGCGTGTATCATTCCAAGCAATATTTTTTTTTCGGGAGTTGACGACAGTAAAAGATTAACCCCCGCACAACGGGCGTTTCTTTTTAAGGAAATTACCCGGCACCCGAGAGTCAATTATGGTGTTGCGATGGTTACCAGTGAAAAAATCGACCGGATAAATATTCTTCAAGCTACCATCCTGGCAATGCTTGAAGCCGTTGCCAAACTCGTTTTAATTCCCGATTTATTACTTGTTGATGGGATGTGCTTGCCTCATCCCTCTATTCCCTCCAGAAAAATTGTTCAGGGCGACACCAAGTCTCAATCCATTGCCGCAGCATCGATTCTTGCCAAGGTTTTACGAGATCGGCTAATGGAGGAGTACCATAAAAAATGGCCTCAGTATGGTTTTGCACAACATAAAGGTTATGGGACAAAAGCACATCGTGAAGCCATTATCCGCTATGGGCCTTGTCCTATTCATCGCTTGACGTTTGAACCCGTCAAATCCCTTGTCTCGTCTTTTGTATAAATAATTTCTGCCTGTCAATCACTCATCACAGTTAAAGGAGTCTACAATGAAAAGCTACCGTGGAGGTGTGTAATGGCAGCCCCTGTAGACTCTAAAGTAATGTTAATTGGCCATGAATGTATGGCCGACAGTTTTCCTAAAGAAGTCTCTTTAAACCATAAAGATCCGATAACTTTTGAAACGTTGAGAGACTCCATAGAACAAGCGCAAAAGCTCTGCATACCTTGCTACCTCCTAGCTGTTACCGAAACCCACTATAAAAAAGAAAGTGAAGCAAAACAGTCATTTTTCCATGTATATGACGGATGTTCCTTGAAAATTCACCTGACAGTGAATGGCCGCCGAGCAAATGACCCTTTAACTAACCTCCCGATAGAAAACGTTCATTTCTTCGCCATTCAATGCTTTGAGGTTTGTGGTCATGAAGTTAAGGAAACAACACTAGCCGATGATGTCGTAGCCTCCTGGATAAAACTACCAGCAGACCCTAGAGTTGAAAATGCTCTTTTTAAAAGCTTAGATTATCTCACTCTGAAAGTAGCAGTCGACAAAGATCAGTACATGGAGTTAAAGGAACGCATTAGTGATGTTAAGGCGATAAGAGAAGCTCAAAACTATTTTTACAAAAGAGATCAATCTCAGTTCCTGTTCACTCAACCAGCCTTTGGCGCTGAAGAGTGGAAGATAAAAAAAATTTGGCGCTTTTGCTTTAAGAAAATTCATGCTGACGTGATAGCTACATTGGATGATGACCCACCATTGGACGATGAAATAGAAGTCATGAAAACCAAGCATTATGAAACCCGTTCTAAATTCGATTGAGGTGAAGATGGTAGCTCAAGTAGATCAAAAAATTATTTTTACGGGGTTTCGCAGTGAGTATGAGCATTTTCCTCATGAAATTTCTTTAAATAAAAAAGTTCCCTTAACCAATAGCTCATTCAAGGAAAACATAGAGAAAGCCATGGGAGTGCAGGTGCCCTGTTATCTTTTAGCAGTCGCTCAGGTATTAGACGAGGAAAAAGATAAGGAAAATTTTCGAAGATTTTATGTCTATGATAGTTGTGAATTCCAATCCCGTATAAAAGACGATTTATCTAAAGATCCTTTCACCCAATTGCCAATAGAAAAGGTTTATTATTTTGTCGTTCGGTGCTTTTATCGTTTCAATAATGTAGAACCTGTAGAGGCAAATCTCTCCGATGATATCCTCGCGCATCACGTGACACTACCTGCAGACGGGGAAGTGAGGAAACAATTTTTTCTCAGTGTTAATTACACAGAACTTTTTAACTCCCTCTTTGGTGACGACGCGGCAGACAAGCCTTTTAGTCGCTTATTGCAGACTATTAACAAGATTAGATACGCACAGCACTACATGCCTTTTGAAGATCAATCTCGCTGGCTCTATTCGCAACAAGAAGTCTTTGGAACTGACGATCAGATCAAAGAAATTTGGGATCGTTGTTGCGACACTTTGCTTACTGACTTGACAAGCTTAACAGAGTCGGATGATTCAGACTATTCTGATGATTAAGCGATGCCACTAATCATGTGAACCTATCTCACTAAACGCTTTTCAGCCGATTTTTTGGATCTTGGGGGTGATTTTGTGGTGAATTTTGATCTCAACTTATGAAAGTTGAGCGCAAAATCAGCCCAAGAGGCAAGAAATCGGCAAAAATGGTTTAGTGAGATAGGTTCGTATACCCGAACAAACTCAAAATTGGATTTGTTTGGGTATAACTCACCTTGGGTTTGTCAAAGAGCGCGTTAGGCAAACCCTTTTCTACGTAACGTTGACGGGAACGTTGCACTGTTGATGCACCCATTTCAGGCGCTTTGCGATATTTTCGTCGTGTAAATCTTCATTTGCTAGAGGGTGTCGTCAAATTTGGAATCAGCTTAATTTGAGTTCTTTTCCCTGCCTTCCTAGGGAGAAAATCATCTCAAAGAAAGCCATTCGAAATTTGACGACACCCTCTAGAGCAAAATGTGGACTTGCCGGATCAACCTTGCACGATTATTGCTTTTGGAGAGGCAACGGTTGAGTCAGGGCAATCGGCGGCCCCGCTCCTTCCTATTCAGTAAGCGAGTGACCTTTCCAAGATCCGATAAGATATTTTTCTGGCTTTTTTTTTAAGAATCGTTTATACTATTGTCTCTTCTATTTCGATAACTCTCTCTTTATTGAGGCTACAGTTTCCATGTTAAAAAGTATGACTGCATATGGGCGGGCTGTCACCAATACCTCGGTTGGAACTTTAACGGTAGAGATTCAGTCGTTAAACCGCAAGTACCTCGACATCATGATTACATTGCCAAAAGCTCTGTCTTCCTTTGAAACAAGCATCCGCAAGCAGGTGGCTTCGATGATTAAACGGGGAAAAGTTTCTGTTTCCATTATTGCACGTTTTGAACAAAAGACTCCGTTATCGCTTTCCCCAAATTTTCCTTTAGCTCGAGAGATCAAAGATGCTTGGGATACCATTGCTGACGAACTCAATTTAACAATAGATAAACAGTTTTATCTCGAGATGCTGGCAAAAGAACCGGAGATTCTCGTTTGCAGCCCGGCATTGGAGGAGGAAGACGGCTATCGAGATGCCTTGACACTAGCAGTTGATGAGGGATTGACTCATCTCATGGCCATGAAAGTGAAAGAGGGGAAAGCAATTCAAGATGACTTTACTCCTCGCCTCGAACAACTCAGGCTTTGGATTGACAAGATTAAAGAAAAATCCAAGGATAATGCAGAAAAATATTATGAAAAACTAAAGCAGAGGATCGAAAGCATCTTACCCGGGCATATGGAAAACGAAGAGCGTGTGATGAGAGAAATCTGTCTCTATGCCGAAAAGATGGATATTTCTGAAGAGATCACACGATTGTATTCTCATCTGCGCCAGTTTGCACAACGATTACAGACCGCTAGGGAAGCAGTAGGAAAAACGCTCGATTTTTTACTGCAAGAGATGCTTAGGGAAATTCATACTGTTGGTGTAAAAGCGGCCAATCTTGACATTTCTAATCTAGTCCTAGAGATAAAAAGCGAGCTTGAGAAAATCAAAGAACAAGTGCAAAATATCGAATAGCATGCAAAAACTACTGGGCAATCTCAAAAAAGGGTTGATTTTTGTAATCAGCGCACCCGCAGGGACGGGAAAGACCACGTTAACGCATAAGTTAGTCGATGAGTTTCCCTGTGTGATCCAAAACATTTCGTGTACCACTCGCATCCCCCGTGAAAATGAAACCGAAGGGGATCATTATCATTTTTTAAGCCGGGAAGAATTTGAGAAAAAAATCCGGTTGGGAGAGTTTTTAGAGTATGTGAAGGTTTACGAAGATTATTATGGAACGCCCATTCGATGGATAGAAGAACAACAAAATCAAGGAAAGCATGTGGTCCTTGTTATCGATACACAAGGAGCGATGCAAGTAAAAAAAAGATGCCAAGCAACCAGTGTCTTTATCTTACCTCCTTCACTCGAAGCCCTCCGAAATAGGTTGATTGAGCGGGGGACAGAGTCCGATGAGGATATTGAAAGGCGCTTAGCTTGGGCCAAACATGAAATGAAAGTGGCCACTATTTACGATTATCTTATCATCAATGACAACCTTGATATCGCTTATCAGGCTTTGAGAAGCCTTGTCATTGCAGAAGAGCATCGAAAGTCGGCTTTCCAGTTTTTAAACGATACCACCAACGGTATCGCCAATGATTGAGGGATAGAATAGCAATGGAAAGAGAAAATTTAACGAATGAAAAAGTGAGAACTCGGTTTACCAATCAGTTTGATCTTATTAACCATGCGATCAAGCTGGCAGAAGACTTGATTAAATCCGGCCGCCATCTTCGAGAACATACCACAACGGATAATCCCGCATTGCAAGCGATTGAAGAGCTCTTGTCTCATGAGGATAAAGGATATGATGGCAAAGAGATCCACGCTGTAGAATCAACAGAGCTAGACATTCAAGAAGAACAAGAGTCAATTGAAAAAGAAGAAGAAGAAATAACAGAAAATTTTTCTTAACCGAGGAGCCGCTGCCCCGTGTACTTGCGGCGCCGCAAGGAAAATAGGTCGCAAAGGTGTTTTGATCCTTTGACTATAGAGTTGGGAACGGTTCTAAGGAATTTTTCATGAATGATGTCGTCATCGGCGTGATTTCTTACCGGGATGTGGTCTATTTCGGATCGGCCCTCTTGCTAGTCATTCTGGGGTTATTGGCAAGCTTTATCTTCAGTTGGTGGATGAACCGCCGCCCCTACTGTCCTTGCCCTTATACTCATCAACCTCTGAGAAAGGCATCCGACTTGCATTACCTGACTAAAGAAAAAGTTTTGCGCTATCTATTTGACATGCATGATTATTACAACAGAATGTTTGACTTCGATAAAGCGGCCATCTCAAGATTAACGGGGCGTATTTTCCCCGATGCGCTCAATTGGTCCGGTGGAATCCGTGTAAATTGGGATTTTCTACAAAAACGCTATTCCGGGGATTTTGTTTCCTGGGGAAGTTTGACAGAGCAACAGCAACTGACGCTCATGGATAAGCACACATCTTTAGAGGGATTTCAAACTGAATTTTCTTCTCGTCAGCCGTCGCCCCGTGCCATCGAGCCGGAATATGGCTACAAGAAACCGGGTCCTTTATATGTTGATATCGACTCCGGTGTCCTCTTAGGGTGGAAATGTGTTCCGGACACAGACCTTGAAGTTCTCATCGTGCAAAAACCGATTGAAGTCCATATCCCGGGACAACAGAAGAGAAGCTGATGCAAAAAAAAGTACTGATCACCTCTGCTTTACCCTATGCGAACGGACCCCTTCATTTTGGGCACATCGCAGGGGCCTACCTTCCGGGAGATTGTTACGCGCGGTTTCAACGGATCACCGGTCAGGACACGCTTTATATTTGCGGTTCGGACGAATATGGCATTGCGATTACCTTAAGTGCAGAATTGGCAGGAAGGACGCCGAAAGAACATGTCGACTTATATCATCGAGTGAATACCGATCTATTCGAGAAACTCAATTTTTCCTTTGATCACTTCTCTCGCACAACCTGGAAAGGTCACGAACAGCCGGTGCATCAATATTTCCTTGATTTGAAAGAAAATGGGTACATTAAAGAACAAGTGACGAATCAACTCTATTCCGAAGCAGACAGCAAGTTTTTAGCCGATCGTTATGTGATCGGAACCTGCCCGGGATGCGGGTATGAAAACGCTAGAGGAGATGAATGTCCACAATGCGGTGCCAGCTACGAGGCGACCGATTTGAAACATCCTCGTTCCAAGTTGACCGATGCTCCTCTTTCTTTAAAGCCAACAAAGCATTGGTTCTTACAATTAGATGCTTTTAAGGATCGCCTTCTCCAATGGATGGCGACCAAAGACTGGAAACCTAATGTGGCCAAGTTTGCTAAGAGCTACATTCAACACCTCAGACCGAGAGCGATCACCCGTGATTCTGATTGGGGAGTGTCTATCCCTTTGCCAAATGTGAGGGGCAAGGTGCTTTACGTGTGGTTCGACGCGCCTATCGGGTACATTTCTGCAACAATGGAGTGGGCACAAAAGATCGGACAACCGGAAAAATGGAAAGAGTATTGGCGGGATCCAAATACGAAGCTCGTCAATTTTATTGGTAAAGATAATATTCCCTTTCATGCAGCCATTTTCCCTGCGATGACCATGGGGCAGAATCACCCCTACAAAATTGTCGACGAGCTCCCCGCTAATGAATTTTTGATGCTTGAGGGGAGGCAATTTAGCAAGTCAGAGGGATGGTTCATCGATCTTGACGATTTTTTCTTACACTACACGGCAGATCAAATTCGCTATACACTTGCTGCGAACGCACCGGAAACGGCAGATGCAGAATTTACCTGGAAAGATTTTCAATCCAAGTGCAACGCTGACTTATTAGGAAAATATGGAAACCTTGTCAATCGGGTGATGGTGTTTTCTCATAGGAATTGTGAAGCAATGGTGCCGCGAATGGGAGAGTTGCAGTCAGTCGATCAACAATTTCTCGATCAAATTGCTGCTTTAATTCACCGTGCTTATCAAAGCTACGAGCAATTTAGCTTAAGAAGAGCCGGCCGTGTGGTCATGGAGTTAGCCCAACTTGGGAATGTCTATTTTGACGGTAAACAACCGTGGAAAGCCAAAAAAAATCCTGAGCTCAGACCTTCCATGGAGACCACCGTCGCCTGTTGTCTTGAGTGTCTAAAAAGCTTGGCGCTGATTTCGTTTCCGATTATTCCCGACACGGCATCTCGGCTATGGAACATGCTCGGGTATCAAAATAGCTTGGAACATGCCGATTGGGATAGCATTGTCAATACCCCTATTTCTCCCGAGCAAAGACTTCAACAACCAATAATTCTCTTTCAAAAAGTTGAAGACGCTCAGATTGAACTAGAGCTTGAAAAACTTCGGTCGTTAGTTCAACGTAAGAAATAAAGTTGAAAATGAGCTTCGCCGAGAATAGCAGCTAATGCCTCTTCAAGCCCTTCCTTTAATCCTTCACCCCATGGGCGAATTGTTAATGCGTTATGAGACCTTTAAACTGTAAAGGCTCGTTGCCTAATTCCATATTCAGTTTGACACACACCGTATGAGCTAGC
>JBAUVX010000151.1:0-2338 GCA_049583465.1 Waddliaceae bacterium
TCGTTCATTCAAATGAGGAGCAAGTAGTTGATATGTATGTGAAAGCGATGCTTCAATCTGATTCATGATAAGAAGTGTATCAAATTCATTTTATAAACGTAACATTTATTTGCTTACGGCGCCTTAGTCGAAGCTGATAGAGAACTGTTTGCATAATGTGATAGGCGATCACTGTGATAAACAAATGCCCCTCTACTCTGCGAGTAATTTGATGAAAAACCGGTCTTAATCCCAATTCGTTTTTTAGGCAACGAAAACTTTCCTCAACTTTTGTAAGCATCATATACGTTTCCCAAAGCTCCTTTGGAGTCCAATCTAAACCATAAACTCTGAGAAGATAACCCCCTTGAAATCTATCTTCAAGGCCTTTTCCATTGATTTTCCAGGAAATTTCGGCTGCTTTGGAACGTGCTTCATCCGGCTGAACTTCAATTTGATAGTATTTGACAACCGAGCTATGTCTTTCTTTGAGCCTGCCAATACGCTCAAGAACTTTATTGTAAGATTTTACTCCTCCCTTTTTGGTGAGAGCATTGGAAGCGACTCTGAGATCCTCCTCTAGCCTTTTTTACTTGAGTGATCTTATTCCTTCTTCCTTTTTCTTTCTTAACTCGGAAGAACAATATAACAACACTTCATCGGTTTCCTCTTTTGGTTTCAAGGTTGCCTTTATTAGGTTGTCACGACTTTCTTTTATCGTTTCTAATGCGGCGTCTTCAGGCATTTCACAAGAACGAGTTTTTGATGCGACAATGTATTTGTATCTTTCTTTCCTCAAATATTCTAAATTTTCTTCTGTTGCTATTCCTGCATCTAGTAGACCGACAAATAAGTCTTGAGAGGTAAATTTTATTTTAATTTCTTTCAAAAATCACTGAGCCTTCTGTTCTAAATGATTGGCAACTGTCTTCAAAAGTTTTGGATAGAGGTGTCCCATTTTGTTACGAGCATCCTCAACGGCAAACATCCATTCAACCTTGGCTTTCTGATCATTTCTCCTTGATTCCCAGGCCATTACTTCTTTCTCGAGCATACCAATACTAGAAATATACCTGTCTAGACATTGCTTGTGTAAGACCGAAAACTCTATTTCCGCAATATTTAGCCAGCTTGCATGTTTTGGAGTATAGTGAAATTCAAGTCTTCGAACAATTTCTCGAGCTTCTCGGGGAGATAAAATTTCATAAAGTGTTGATGGTGAATGCGTATTGAGGTTGTCAAGAACAACATGAATTTTGGCTGCGTTTGGAAAATGAACAGTTGCCAGGTCTAACATGCAACAGGCAAAATCACTTCTTGTCCTTTGTGTGGTGACTTTAGCATGACGCCAGCCTACCAATGGCTGAACAAATAAAAATATGTTTGTGGTCTCATGGCGTTCATACTCATAATCTTGACGCAACGGCTGTCCAAGCTTCATGGGTATAGAAGGGCGGGTTTCCCCTATTAATTGGTAGGGAGTTTCATCAAAACAGATTACAGGTTGGCTCTCATCGAATGGGTCACCGTACAATTCAAGAACGTCCTCCATTCTCCATACGTATTCAGCATCAATTTTTGGAATACACCACTCTTGTTTTTGCCAAGGTTTTAAACGTAACTTATTCCGGGAATTCGAAGATATCCCATTAGAAGTTATAGACTTAAAAAGCAAAAAAATTTCCAGAGTCTGGCTACAGCTTTAACCGTAAAGCATCAAGCAACATTGTTTGTTCCTTATCGGGAGTCGAAATGATATTAGGCAGGTCAATACCACCTATCTGAACAGTTTGGCTTCTGATCGATTTCAGTCGCTCTATTACCTGTAAAAATGTCCAGCGTCTATGTTTGCCGGTACCATCGTTTTGATATATATCGAGCAACCTCTGATTCATGTGCCACTGCAAATAGTAAGAAAGCATGCACAAAAACACATGAGCTTGAATTCTATGATCCAGATGATGAAATACCGGTCTGATCTCCAAAGAGTGAGTTTTGATGACTCGAAAGGCTTGTTCGACGTAAATTAATTTTCTATATGCTTTGTAGACCTCTTTCGAGGAAAGTGTTTCTGCTGCTGCATCTGTGCGGATGACATAACATCCATCAATTCTTTTCTCTTTGTCGATAATTTCTTGCTTGATACTATATTCCAGCTTGTCATTCACGGCTGACCACTCAAAATATTTTTCAGTCCCATATCTAGCCCAAATTTTTCCTACACGAGCTCCCATTTTTTCTTTGGTATGCTTTCTTTTCGTATTCCTGATTTTATCCAGCTGCAGGATTGTCGCATTGATTAGATCCATTCGAGTTTGATAGTCGGTTTTTTGTCTCCTAGGATTGAGGCATAAAACAT
>JBAUVX010000152.1:0-5731 GCA_049583465.1 Waddliaceae bacterium
GTGTAGAGTTGTAGTTAAATCATTAAGGATGATTACTTATGGCTAAAGAACAGACCCTGTCGATAATCAAACCCGACGCAATGAAAAAAAATTTCATCGGCAAAGTTATTGCTCGACTTGAAGAAGGGGGGCTATCTATCGTCGCTTCCAAGATGCTGCACTTAACAAAAGAACAGGCTCAAGGTTTTTATGCCATTCATCGTGAACGTCCTTTTTTCCATGACCTCGTTTCTTTTATGAGTTCCGGTCCCGTGATGATCATGGTCTTAGAAGGGGATGACGCTATTGCCGTCAACAGAAAGATCATGGGCGCTACAGATCCCCGGCAAGCTGCTCCCGGAACAATACGAGCAGACTTTGCTGAAACAATCGACCAAAATATCGTCCACGGTTCAGATGCCCTCGAAACGGCAAAAACCGAAATCGTCTTTTTCTTTTCCCCCGAAGAAATATTTGCAAAAAATCCCTAGACCTAAGTTGCCGCCCAAACCTGACGACGCTTCCGCCCCCCTCCCTACAGCCTAAAATCGTTTCCTAAATAGGTTCGCCTGGCCTCTTCGTTATTCACTAATTCCTCAACACTGCCCGAAAGCAGGACTTTTCCCTCTCGAATAAGATAGCTGCGATGGACGACGGAAAAAATTTCCCGTGCATTATGGTCTGTGATTAAAATACCAATCCCTTTTCGGGAAAGATGATGGATGATCTCCTTCACTTCCTGAACAGAAAGAGGGTCGATGTTGGCAAAAGGCTCATCGAGCATAAGAAATGTTGGCTGCGTGACGAGTGCTCGGGTGATTTCAAGGCGTCGACGCTCACCTCCGGAGAGTTCTATCGCTCTCTTTTTCGCCAGAGGCTTCAAATGGAGTTCTTCAAGAAGTTCGCCTAACCTCTTAGTTCGCTCCTTCTTCGTCAAGGATAGATTTTCCAAAATACAACTGATATTTTGTTCAACGGTAAGATTGCGGAACACCGAAGGCTCTTGCGCTAAATAGCCCATTCCCATTCTCGCTCTTTGATGCATAGGCAAGCGGGACACATCCCGGTGCTTAAAGACAACATGACCCGCATCCGGTCGGATCAGACCGACAGTCATGTAAAAGGCCGTTGTCTTGCCCGCACCATTGGGACCGAGTAGTCCGACAATCTCTCCTTCTCCTACGTGAAAGGAGAGATGATCGACAACACGTCGACCCCGATAGGCCTTGACAAGATGAAAAACGTCAAGGATCGGCCTCTCATTCTTTGACTGCAAGGGAGGTCCCTCATTTTTTGATTGATCGTTTGAACTCATCGATTTTAAAATGTTTCCGTAATTGGTTCAGCTCCTCTTCGACAAAGCAAAAGCGTACCTCCCCTATTCCTTGTATCGACTCTTTTTTTGTCAGCTCGTCTCGTTTGACTTTGATTTCCGGAGCACTGATTTTTAATTGATTCACCCGATCAAAGAGGAGAACCCGCTTGTTACCCAACGCCTTAAATCGTACTTCCTGGCTTGGGATCGACAAAACGGCAACATCCGCTAAGACATATTGGAGCAGGGGCCCCTCGCGATGATAGACGCGGACATTTCCTTTTAAAGTCAATTGCCGGGGAACCGCTTTTCCTTCGGTTATCGCATAATCGATCACTGCATCGTCGGCAAAGATCTTTCCCCTGCCATCCTCAAAAAATACCTGTTTTTCCTCCTCAACCCTACTGTGTTCATTGGCAGGGCTGTTTAATGTGATCGTTCTTTTTTCATGATCGATATGGAGTTCTTCATAACAGACCAATTGCAAGTCTAGATCCTCTTCTTTGTTTTTACAATTGAGAATGGTTTCTCCAAAGGATTTGATATGAACGATTTCCCCCTTTTTTTTCTCGTTGCACGTAAGATGGAGCCCCTTCTCTGTTGTCAAGATCCCCCATTGATCCATCTCGACCCTAACGTCCCCGGTAAAGTCAAAACTGCCCGGGTCAACATACTTTGCAAGGCGGCATTGACCTCTCCAATCCTCTCCTAAAGCCATCCCCACTTCCCCCTCGGCAACAATTTCCCGAATGCCCCAAGTTGTCGGAAACATGTGCATGGTTATTGATGACGATTGAATCGCAAAACAATCGTTGCCGCAAGTTTCTGTATACGTGACCCGGTCCTGCCGGTCTCGGCCAAGAAAACTAACCAGAAGATCATTGGGCTTGATATGCGCTTTGTCGCAATGCAGCTCTCCTCGCTCCTTTAACGTCACCAAAACCTCTCCGATAACTGTTGCCTCATGATCGGGCAAGAGGCTGATAATTCCTGTTTTGGCCCTCACTCGACCTAGCTCGTGATTCAAGACAATTCCCTCTTCAAGAACAATCTCGTCTTGAAAATAGCGAGCAATTCCCGATTCGATTTCCAAGCAAAAAAGAGAGTGTTGAAAATAAAGAAGAACAACAATTAACCGCCTCATTTTTCGATGACAGCTCTCACTCGATGAGCCTTTACCCGGCACTCTTTTGTTAATCCGGAAATTTCCAATGATTCGGCAACGGCATTGAACCTCGGTTCAACAACCCCCTCTAAAGAGTCAATGAGATCATGTCCTGATGTGGAATAATCGATCATTTTAGCTCCTTCTGCAGTCAATAGCTGCGTGTGATAGTTGTATCTGGCTGTTTCGGCTTCAATATAGCGCACATGCTGCATGGGTTTAGCTTCTTCATCGTAATAGAGATCTTCTTGAATAAAACCTGTAAATCCTTGCATCGCCTCTACGATCTCATTGACCTCCCCATGTCTTTCAAGTACTAATGCCGAGGCCGCACTATTGAGCGATACCTGCAATCTCTTATTTTCTTCCTTTTGATACCACATGTCTTTCTGCACTCCCTGTCGACTTTGCTGTGCTTCAAATCCTAAATTCCCTTGATTGAGTAGAAAAGGATTGGCTTTTTCTATCAGCTCTCGATAGTTCCCCTCTTCATGAGAGGAAACGCAGATAATAAACAGAGCATAACCGGCGATCAGCAACCCTGCGGAAGCTAATATGGGGTAGAATGTACGCACTCGAAAATCCATCGAAATCACTCGTGAACAACGCGATATAACCGCAATAGCTGCTCCAAAAGACCGGGAAGGTCGTCAAAGCTTAACATCGAAGCCGCATCGCTTTTAGCCTCTTTAGGATTTGGATGCGATTCGATAAATAAACAATCGGCTCCGGCTGCAATCGCTGCTTTGGCAAGAAGGGGAATAAATTCCCTCTCTCCCCCTGATCGATCCCCAAGACCACCGGGAAGTTGAACCGAATGTGTGGCGTCAAAACACACAGGTACCCCAAACTTTTGCATGATGGCTATGGCACGGAAGTCGCTGACTAATTGCTGATAGCCAAACATCGTCCCGCGATCAACGGCGATGATTTTCTCATTGCCCGTTGATGCAATTTTTTCAATGACATTTTCCATTTCCCAAGGAGAAAGAAATTGCCCCTTTTTCACACTGACCACGCAACCGGTTTTCCCTGCAGCTACCACCAGATCTGTTTGCCGGCAAAGAAATGCAGGAATTTGAAGAATATCGACCACCTCTGCCGCCGCAACGGCCTGCTGAGGAGAATGGACATCGGTCACAATAGGCAGAGACCACTCCCGTTTCACCTTTTCAAGGATGCGTAAACCCTCTTCAAGCCCGGGACCGCGAAAAGAGGAAATGGATGAGCGGTTGGCTTTGTCAAAACTCGACTTAAAAATCAAGGGAATCTCTTGACGAGAGAAAATCCCTTTCAACTGTTCCGCTGCGCGCAAACAAGCCTCTTCCCCTTCAATGACACAAGGGCCCGACATCACCGCCAACGGCTGCCCTTCTCCAATCACAAAATCTTGGACAGGGACTTGTCTCTTTTTCATGATTTCACTCCAAAATCCCCCGGATGAGAGTAATAGGTCGCTGACTTTATCTCCCTTTGAGAGAATCGATTCACGATTTCTACGAGATCAACCTGACGCCGCCCATTTTCACTGCAAGAGTCCGGAACAGACACCTCATCGGTAAGATCCAACAAAGGGATCAAGACAAATAATCGTTCCAGCCAACGAGGATGGGGTATGGTTAGGCCATGACCTCGATAGGACTCGATCCCAAAAAAAAGAAGATCAAGATCGATGATTCGAGGGGCCTCTTTTGGCTTTGGACATTTTCCCAGCATGCGTTCTATCCTTTCTAGTTCGTCAAATATGCCTTTCGGATTTCCGGAACTCTTAAACCTACAAACGGCATTGAGATAGCGCTCTTGAGGAATGGAGCTCGCCGGGATAGTCTGATAAAAATTTGAACAAACGACGTCGTCAACGCCGGCGATGTTCCTAATCTGTTTTAACGCAGACATTAACATCGCTTTGCGATTTCCCACGTTGCTTCCGAGAGCAACGTAAACAGGTTCCATTCTCATGGCAAAATCATACCTCTCCCGCAGAATTTGATCCAGGAAAAAACCTTAGGTCATGCTATAAAGTCTTTTTTTCTCATTGCTATAAATTAATCAACAAGCTTTAATGCCACATAAAATGCAATTCTAAAAAAGGAGATAAACATGTTAAAAAAATTTATTCTTGCACTTTCCGTTTCTTGTTCTTTAATTGGAATTAAAGGGTATGCCAATCAATCGGGTGAATACTCTCCTTGCAAAGGGACTACCTACTTTAAAATGGGAGGAGGAATCGCATCGGCTTCCGAATGGAAAAAGATCCAACCTGCAATAGGGATAGGGCGCCGTTACGAATGGAATGGCCAAGCGGTCGATGTTTCTGCTAATTATTCGGGAAAGAATCACAGGCAATTTTTTTATTCTGTCCCTAAAATCA
This sequence comes from Waddliaceae bacterium, assembly GCA_049583465.1. Taxonomy (GTDB): domain Bacteria; phylum Chlamydiota; class Chlamydiia; order Chlamydiales; family Waddliaceae; genus JBAUVX01. The sequence continues at coordinate 4,831 of JBAUVX010000152.1, forward strand.
TGTACCTTCAGTACTTGGATCCCGTTGCCGACACCAGCCCCTATGTAGGTGGTGGTTTAAGCTGGGGAGAAAGCAGAGACAAAAGCAAAAACCGTCAATTCCAAGGAATTTTTGGGGAGTTGGCTGCGGGAATCGAATTTCAGCGGCACAGTCCCATCCGAACATTTGTTGAAGTTGACGTGAGCGAGGGTTTGATTGCCTCTAGGAAAAAAAATCGCACGTATGCTCCGGTTGTGATGCTCACAGCGGGAATCGGTTTCTAAGAAGCCATTAACCCTTCTCACAAAAACCCAAAGTTGAGATGGCAACTAGCACCTTGCCAATAAAAAGTCGGCAAGGTGCTAGTGCTCTGTCAAGCTTAAAATGGAGGATTGAGCTTTCGCGCAGGCTCAATCCTCCATTTTAAGCTTGACAGAGCACTAGAGGGTTTTAAATATAACCTCTTCTCTTCCTTGCCTACCGACAGACGGAAGGCTTTCTTCGCTCTCTATTTGTCCTCATGGGAATCGATCTCCCTATTCCGGACTACACAAGAATTTGCAGAAGATGTCGAGAGCTCATGCTCCCTAAAAACCTCGCTCCCGGCAGCCGTCCTAAGCACCTCGTAATTTGACTCAACAGGGTTCAAAGTCTATGGTGAAGGCGAGCGGCACATTCGCATGCACGGTAAATCCAAGAGAAGGAGATGGAAAAAGTTTCACGTAGGAGTTTGCCCCGAGACTCATGAAATCATTACAGGGAAAGCAGCGGAACTCGAAAAGGCAGATTGTAAAACCTTCTCAGAACTAGTTGAGGGAGCCCCAAGGAGCATTCGAAAGATTGCAGCGGATGGAGCATACGGCACGGAAGAGGTGCATCGTCTAGTGCATAGGCTTGGGATGATGCCCTGCATTCCACCAAG
>JBAUVX010000153.1:0-20931 GCA_049583465.1 Waddliaceae bacterium
CATAAACGGATTTTGAGCTTAGAACTGCCCCCGTCCTTTCTCTCTGTGTCTCTGTGTTTTACACTAACAACCATGCTTTAAATGAGTGGTGAAACTAGTACCTGCGCATTATCAACCGAAATCGCAAAATCGCAATTCGCCCATGGGGTTAATTGAGCGCATCAAATCTGCTTTTTCACTCGAGATATTCAATTATGCACGTTTGAGAATTATCACCCACACGCTGACGATATTTGGTGATGCGTGTATATCCGCCCTCTCTTGAAGAAAATCGAGGACCCAGTTCCCCAAAAAGCTTGTTAATTGCCAATCGATCGTCGTTAAAAAATGACGTCTCGCCTCCCTTTGCTGCTCGAGCTTGCCTTGCCGATAACTGATTAAATCGAATCATCAACTGGGCAATCGCACGGCGGCGGCTTGCCAGCGTGTTTCTTTTCGCTAAAGTGATCATCCGATCGGCATAACGCCTCAACAACTTGGCTTTTGGAAGCGTCGTTTTGATTCGCCCATTAACGATGAGCGACTTGAGCATATTCGCTAACAAACATCGTCGATGCGATGATGAACGATTGAGTTTACGATTATCTTTTAAATGTCTCATCTTGCAGCTCTTCCTTCATTGTCAAATCTTTCTTTGGATGGCTTTCTTGAAATTCTCGAAGCTTGTCTTTGACATTGTCAGGGGTGATTCCATATCTTGATAAATCCATACCAAGAGAAAGCCCCATCTCATGGAGCTTGGCTTTTATCTCATTAAGAGATTTTTTTCCAAAATTCCTAAATTCCAACATCCGCTTTTCAGGGATAGAAACAAGCTCGGCAATCGTTTCAATATTTGCACCGCTTAAGCAATTTGCCGACCTAACAGAAAGTTCAATCTCATCAATGCGGAGACCGAGTTTTTCCATCAACTCATCTTTTTCCGAATCTCTTGCATCTAAAATTTCTTCAAAAGTCAATTGATGCGTTTCAATTTTAGTAAAAACTTCAAAATGCTTAAGAGCAATTTGCGTGGAAAATCCAAGTGCCTCCGAAGGAGTAATCCTCCCGTCTGTTCTGACTTCCAATACAAGTCGATCAAAATCAGTGTCCTGTCCAACTCGTGTATTCTCAACGTGATAGTTAACAAGTTTGATCGGAGAAAACGCCGCATCAACAAGAATTTCACCGGCTGTTTGGTCGCTAATCTCATGTCTTTCTGAAGGGACGTACCCTCTGCCAAACGCAACGCGTAAATCGATCTGGCGCCGCATAGGAGCACAAACCGTAAAGAGATGTAGTTCCGGATTGACGACTTCAAAAATCCCGCTTTCAATCACATCTGCCAGCTTGACATCGTATTTGCCTTGATGTTCATCGAGATCTTCTTGGGTAATTTCCAACACTTTCGTTAAAATGCGAGGCTGACGAGAAGCCCGGGTCTCTTCCGTCGGCAACTTGCGAAGCAATGCCCCTTTGAAATTCAGGATAATATTTGTCATATCCTCGCCAACACCCTCAATCGCCATGTACTCATGAGGAACACCTTCGATGCGAACGGAAACGATCGCAGGCGTTTCTAATGATGTTAACATCAAACGTCGAAGAGAATTTCCAAGGGTATGTCCAAAGCCTCGTTCAAAAGGCTCCGCTATAAACCGAGCAAACGTATTCGTTGCCGTCTCCTGATCGATAACGATTTGCTGTGGCATTTCAAATTTGCCATATTTGACACTCATGAAGTATCTCCTAAAAGTAACTTGTTAGTTGTCCTAAATCTTTAGCTAGACTTTGCCTTACGATTTTAGACGCCCATTTTCTTAGTGACAACAACATTGGCACCCGAGCTCCTAAAACCCATCCCTGCAAAGCCGATATTGCGCGTAACTCTATACTCGCCGTCTCTTTCTCGGACGGCATCCATTGTGAGGAACGGGTGTCTGGTCTCCAATAGAAGTAACGACCAATCCTGCACTTAACAAGCCCCTAACTGCTGACTCACGACCTGTTCCCGGACCTTTAAGCTTGACCTCGATCTCCTTCATTCCAAATCCCATTGCTAACTTCCCTGCCTCTTGCGCTGCTTGCATCGCAGAAAAAGCCGAGGATTTTCTCGAACCGGAAAACCCTATCTTTCCTGCTGAAGCCCAAACGACAACTTTACCCGATAGATCAGTAATCGTGATGATGGTATTGTTGAAGGTTGCTTTGACATGGGCGATCCCCGATGGAACATGCTTGGCAGCCTTTTTTTTCGTCTTTGACGCTGCTTTCTTAGTTGCACTTTGTTTTGTCAAGATCCTAGTCTCCTCTCAATTATTTTTTCTTTCCAGCAACAGTTTTACGCCGGCCTTTTCGCGTTCTCGCATTGGTTTGTGATCGTTGACCGCGCACCGGCAAGCCAAGTCGATGACGTACTCCTCGATAGGCATTGATGCTAATGAGCCGCTTGATATTGTTTTGCACTTGTCTTCGAAGATCTCCTTCAAGAACATATTCGCCCTGTAAATAACTATTGATTGTTGCAATGTTATCTTGTGTCAGCTCACGTGCCCGCATGTTGGGATTGAGGCCCAAAGCGTTGATAATGTGTTCGGCACGGGTTTTTCCGATTCCATAAATATAAGTAAGGCTTATCACCAATCTTTTATTGTCCGGTATATCTGTTCCAATTACTCGAGGCATTAATTTCTCCTAAAATTTGTAAAGAGAAGGTTAAATTTTAACAAAAACTCTATTTTTTTGCAATCTTGATCTCTACCTTCCTCTGATCCGTCCACGTTTCATAAAACCATCATAGCGTTTCATCAATAAATGAGATTCCACTTGCTTCATGGTATCCAAAACAACTCCAACTAAAATGAGTAAAGCCGTTCCGCCAAAAAAATAGCTGATTGTTTGCGGAATGCCTAAAAACCTTCCCACAATATTTGGTAAAATGGCGATCAGAGAAAGAAAAACGGCTCCAATAAGTGTAATTCGGTTCATTGTCGATTCTAGATAGTCCTGTGTTGGCTTGCCTTGTCTAATCCCCGGAATAAATGCACCATTTTTTTTCATGTCCGAGGCAATTTGATCAGGCCGAAATTGCGTCGCTGTCCAAAAATAGGTAAAAAAGATGATCAGCATCACAAAAAATATCAGATAGCCGGAAGATCCGGGGCTAATCCAATTCGCTATAGCTCCAAGCCAGGTTCCCTGTCCAACGAAAGTGGCGAGAGTAGCCGGAAACATCAGCAAAGAAGAGGCAAAGATCACAGGGATCACACCGGCATAATTCACTTTAAGAGGGATATAGGAGCTGCCTCCCTGGGTTTCCTTCCTTCCGACCACACGCCTTGCATATTGTAAAGGAATGCGCCGATGCCCTTGGATAATCAAGATAGTGCCAATGGTTACAAGGGTAAAAACTACTGCTAAAACAACAAGATAAGCGAAATTCATTTGCCCGGGATCTTGAGAATCCAAATTAAGTTGTTGAATAATCATGCCCAAGGCTACCGGGAGTTGAGAAATGATTCCAAGAGTGATGATCAGACTCATCCCGTTTCCAATTCCCTGTTCCGTGATTTGCTCTCCTACCCACATGAGAAAAACGGTTCCGGTGGTCATCGTAAAGATCATGAGCAGATAAAATACAAAAGGAAATCCAAAGATCTGAAAGTTCAGCAGATCACCGGAAATAATCCCCGGCCGCGTCAGGTTCATTTGTATGGCATATTTAGCAAAAAAAGCCGACTGAATAAATGCCAGCACCAAGGTAAGAAATCGGGTATATTTATTGATTTTTCTTCTTCCTTGAGCAGGGTTCTCCCTCACCTCTCTTTGAAGTGAAGGCCACAAAGCGACGAGAAGCTGCATGATAATGGACGAGGAGATATAGGGAACGACACCCAACGCAATCACAGTCATCTGTGAGAAGGCCCCGCCGGAAAAAATATCGACCATTTGTAAGAGATTTTGTCCGCCGCCTGTTGCATGACGAAAGAATTTTAACGCAAGTTCTCCATTGATTCCCGGCACAGGGATAAATACTCCTATACGGCAGACAACTAGCATGAGCAGCGTGAACTGAATTTTACTTCGCAGCTCCGGAATGAAAAAAATCCGCTTTAGTGCTTCAATCATTGACTATCTTGTCTCTTTCGATTAGTTGCATTTATGAGAGTAATAGAAATTTTTTGCTTCTGAAGTTTCTCTTGAGCCATTTTTGAAAGAGCATCCACTTCAATCTTGACTGATTTCGTTAATTCACCATTTCCAAGAATTTTTATTCCTTCCGATTTTCCACTGATAAACCCGTGCTGCCGCAGCGTCTCCTCATTCACGGTCTCTCCATCGGAATAGAGTTTATCAATTTGTCCAAGGTTGATCCAGTCATATCTTTTTTGAAACCGTCCACGGGTAAAGCCTCTCGTCGGGAGTTTCATAAAAAGGCGAAACTGCCCCCCTTCATAGCCATCACGTCGTTTATAGCCTGATCGGGCTCCAGCCCCCTTCTCTCCACGTCCACTGGTCTTTCCTAACCCTGAGCCGATCCCCCGGCCTACACGCTTGCGTGCTTTTCGCTTACTTGTTGTGTCGCTGAGTTGATGTAATTGCATCATGATTGTCCTCTGCTTGCTTGAATCTCTTCACGAGTTCTCAGTAAACTGAGAGCTTTAAACACTGCTTTGACGAGATTAATCGGATTATTTCCTTTTAAACTTTTTGCCATAATATCTTTAATCCCCGCCATTTCCAGAACTGCGCGTACTTTTGATCCGGCAATGACTCCCGCCCCTGGGGGTGCGGGTCTGAAAAGAATTCTTGCCCCGTCGTAATCGACAGTAATTTCATGAGGAATCGTCGTCCCGTGCGTCGAAAACGTGATGAGATTTTTTTTTGCCGCCTCGCCACCTTTATGAATCGCTTCGGTTAATTCATTGGCTTTAGCAAATCCGTACCCTACCTTTCCTTTGCCATTGCCAACGAGGATCAGCGCTGAAAAACTAAATTTACGACCCCCCTTGACGACTTTTGCGCAACGATTAATGTACAAGACCTTTTCTTGTAATTCGCTTTGCTGCTTCTCCTTTTCTTGACTATCCTGTTTCTTTGTCATGAAACACCCTAATTCCTTAAAATTTTAATCCTTCTCCGCGAGCTCCCTCAGCCAAAGCCGCCATGACCCCTGTATATTTACTGGGCCCCCGATCGAATACTACCTCTTTGACCTGTTTTTCCCGTGCAAGCTCGGCAATCCTTTTTCCCAGCTTCCGTGCAGATTCCGTATGTTTTTTTGAAAACTCTGTCTGACGAAATTCTTTGCTTCGAGTCGATGTTGCAACGATGGTGTGCCCAATGTCATCGTCGATCATTTGGACTTCGATATGCCGGTTTGTCTTGACGACACAAAGCCTTGGTTTGAGACTTGTCCCTTTAAGTTGCTTGCGAACTCTTTTCGTCCGCTTTTTACGGAGAATTTGCTTTTTTTGTTCAACGGTTTTCATAATTGCCTGTTACTTTTTCGATGCGGTTTTTCCTGCTTTTTTCCTGACATATTCATCGACATAACGAATTCCTTTTCCTTGGTAGGGTTCTGGTGGACGTATGTCGCGCACTTGAGCAGCAAACAGCCCAATTTTTTGTTTATCCATGCCGCTAATGATAATAAGGGTATTTTTTTCAATGGCAACTTCGACAAAATCAGGAATCTGCACTTCGGTAGGATGGGAAAAGCCGACCTGTAGTACAAGCTTCTTCTCTTTTACTGAAGCGCGATACCCCACGCCTATCATTTGCAAGCGTTTTTGAAATCCTTGTGTGACTCCTTGGACCATATTATGGATAAGAGCCCAGTATAATCCCTGAAATTTTTGCTGATTTGCCTCTTTTCCAACGAGAGAGACGATAATGCCGGCATCTGTGCGTTCGACAGAGACACCATGGGATAGCTCTTGCTCCAACATCCCCTTCGGTCCTTTAATAGAAACGACAGAATCGGCAATGTCAATCGTCACTCCACTTGGGAGGGAAATAGGTATTTTACCTTTACGTGTCATGATGAATCTCTCCTAATCGTATCCTTACCATATGAGGCAAAGCAGCTCTCCGCCTATTTTCTTCTGCGCAGCTTCTTCACCGGAGATGACACCTTGAGACGTCGATAGGATCGCAAGGCCAAGCCCCCCATAAAAAGAGGGTATATCTTGATGTTTTACATATTTGCGCAGTCCCGGTTTGGAAATTTTTTTCAATCCATTGATGACAGATCGACGTTCTTCTGCATATTTCAAAAAGATCCTGATCGTTCCTCGCTGATTCTTGTCTACTTTCACAAGGTAATTTTCAACAAATCCTCGATTTCTTAAGATTTCCGAAATGCATTGCTTCATCTTATTCCAGTCGATATCGACATAACGGTGTTGTGCTTTGACTGCATTGCGGATCCTTGTGAGGAAATCAGCGATAGGATCACTTACTGCCATAATTCTTGCTCCTCATTAACGGTTAAATAGTGACGTTGACCGTCAATTGTTTAAACGGCAATCCTAGTAATCGTAAAAGCTCAATACACTCTTCATCGGTCTTCGCAGTTGTCACAAAAGAGATATGCATGCCTTGGCTTCGTTTTACCTCATCCAAATTTAATTCCGGAAAGACCTGCTGATCCTCGATGCCCAATGTGTAGTTCCCATGATGATCGCCTTTAGGATTAAACCCCCTAAAATCGCGAATTCTTGGGCAGACAATATTGACGAAGCGATCGATAAAATCAAACATTCGCGCTCCACGCAATGTAGCTTTTACTCCGATTGGGTTGCCCTCTCTTAATTTAAAATTCGCAATCGATTTTCTTGCCTTTGTCAGAATGGGCCTTTGGCCGGTAATCAAAGACAGCTCTTTGACGCAATCTTGAAGGACATTTTTGTCTTTTACAGCTTCGGCAACCCCCATGTTGATGACCACTTTAAGTAAACGAGGAACCTTCATGGGATTGGAATAGCTGAACTCTTTTTCCAATTCTTCCCGAATGCGTTTGCGATAAAATTCTCTTAACCTTGACATGTTATCTTTATTTACCCTTCTTTATGGAACGAAAAGGAACCTCGGCATCCCCATCTCGATAGACGTACACGCGCTTGCCTTCTTCGTCGTAACCGACGCGTAATTTCCGACGCCTCTCCTCGTCAACGCAAATGGCAACATTGGAGATATGGATCGGCCTCTCGATTTGAATAATGCCTCCTGCCGGCTGTTGCTCACTCCGCTTCACGTGCTTTTTTCTTACATTGACCCCTTGTATCGTCACTCGGTCTTCAGTCCGTGACAATACATTGCCGACAAGTCCGCGATCATTTCCTGTAATGACCATTACCTTGTCCCCTTTTCGAATCTTTTTATTGTGCTTGCCGTTCTTCATCTCTCCTCGCTATTTCCTAGATCACTTCAGGGGCTAGTGAGACAATTTTCAAATAGTTTTTATCTCTTAGTTCACGGGCAACCGGTCCGAATACTCGCGATCCCCGAGGATTTTTCTTTTCATCAATAATCACACACGCATTCGAATCAAATTTTAACTTCGTGCCATCCGGACGTCGAATATAGCTTTTGGTTCTCACAATGACGGCTTTCACAACTTCCCCCTTTTTAATGGAGCTATGCGGCTCTGCTTCTTTTACTGAAGCGATCACAATATCTCCGACATAGGCGTACCGACGCTTTGAACCCCCGAGGACTCTGAAACACTTGATCCGTTTTGCTCCGCTGTTATCGGCGACATCTAATACCGATTCCTCTTGAATCATCCCTTGTCTCCTTCACGGCTTGCCTCTTTTCGTTCCATTTTTTTCACAACACGCCATCGTTTCATTTTTGATAATGGGCGTGTTTCCGCGATTTCTACTTCATCTCCAATTTGCAGAGCCTCATTGCCATCATGATGGGCATAATATTTTTTTGCTTGCTTGATCACCTTTCCGTACTTAGGATGCCGTATTGTTCTAAATCCCTTCACCACAACAGTATGCTGCATACGATTAGAGATGACCATGCCCGTTTTTGTTTGACGCTTGTTTCTTTCTTCTTGTTTCATGCCGCCCTCATTACTCTACGGGATTTGTTTTTCACGGATAACCGTGAGCAGTTTTGCGATATCTTTTTTCTTTTCTCTGAGCAAATGAGGTTGTTCTAACTTCTTTGCTTGCTTACTTTCATTTTTCATCATAAAGAGTTCTTTTTTTACCTCTTTTAACGTCGCTTCAAGTTCTTCAAGCGACTGATCTCGCAGATTTTTAGCTTTCAACATCAGTTACCCCTTAAACCTGTTCCACACGTTCGACAAACCGCGTCTTAATTCCCAGTTTTGCTGCAGCTCTTCTTAAAGCATTTTGAGCCTGATCTTTAGGGACATTGGCCACCTCAAAAAGTATGCGGCCCGGTCTGACGACAGCCACCCACTGGCTAACGTTCCCTTTACCTTTTCCCATCCTCACCTCTGCGGGTTTTTTCGTGATGGGCTTATCGGGAAAAATCCGAATCCACACTTTCCCGCGTCGTTGAAAATAACGGTTAATCGCAACACGGCAGGATTCAATTTGCTGGTTGCTCACTCTTCCCCTCTCCAACGCCTGAATGCCGTATTCACCAAAATGGACAAAATTTCCTCCTTTGCTATTTCCGGCCATTTGCCCCTTCTGGACTTTTCGGTGTTTTGTCCGTTTTGGCATGAGAACCATGGTTATGCAATCTCCTTCTTCATCAAATTATCTTCCCCACGGTAAATCCATACCTTTACCCCAATAATACCATATGTCGTTGCCGCTCTCGCTGTTGCATAGTCAATATCTGCACGGAGCGTGTGCAGGGGAATGCTTCCTTCAATATACCATTCTGTCCGAGCGATCTCAGCTCCCCCGAGCCGGCCGGCCACCTGCACTTTAATTCCTTGAGCACCGGCATCGCGGGAGGCTTGGATCGATTTTTTCATCGCACGGCGAAAGGGAATTCGCCTCTCCAACTGTTTCGCAATTCCATCCGCAACAATTTTTGCATCGAGATCGGGTCTCTTGATTTCTTCGACTTCAACCCAAATTTGTTTTCCTGTTAATCGAAAAAGCTCATCTTTTATCGAGTCAATTTCGGCTCCTTTTTTTCCAATCACTAATCCGGGCCGTGCAGTAATAATGGTCACTTCAATTTTTTCACTCATCCGGCGGATCGTAATTTGCGAGGTACCCGCAAGCGACGATTTCTTCAGAAGGTGCTCCCTTATCCTGTGGTCTTCAACTAAAAAGTTTCCAAACTCCTGCTTATTCGCATACCATTTCGACCGCCATTTCCGATTCCTAATAAGGCGAAATCCCCTTGGATCTGTTTTTTGTCCCATGTCTATTGTCTCCTTATTCCGCACTCACAACGACAGTGAAGTGACTAGTCCTCTTGAGGATGGGATGCCGTCCTCCCCGATTTTTCGGCTTTGCTCTTTTTAATGTAGGCCCCTCGTCGACACGCACCTCTGCAACTGTGAGATTCTCCCTTCTGACATCGAGCTCCGTTTCCGCATTGGCGACGGCACTCTTGAGGGTTTTTTTGAGCAAACGGCCTGCTTTGAGCTGACTGACATCCAACTGCAATGCTGCCTCTTCAACTGAGAGGCCGCGGATCAAATTTGCTGCCAATCGTGCTTTGCGGGCACTGATTTTGACATATTTTGTGATGGCTCTCGCTTGCTTCATGGTCAATTCCTCTACTTTTTAACCGGATGCCCTTTGAAAATTCTGGTGGGTGAGAACTCTCCCAATCGATGACCAACCATATTTTCGGAGACAAACACAGTCAAAAACTTGTTGCCGTTATGCACCTCAAACGTATGCCCGACCATTTCCGGAATAATCATTGATCGACGCGACCAGGTCTTTATGTTCTTTTTTGTCCCCTTTTCGTTTTGGTCTTCGACCTTTTTTATCAGGTGATGATCAACGAAAAATCCTTTCTTTAAGGATCGATTTGCCATGGATTACTTCTTCCTTCTGTCTTTAACGATGAGTTTTTTTGATTTTTTTACCGACCTGGTACGAAAACCTTTTGTCGCTATCGCCCATGGTGTCTGTGGAATATTCCCTTTGTTTTTCCCTTCAGCACCCCCATGAGGGTGATCCACAGGGTTCATTGCAGTTCCTCGAACCGTCGGTCGAATCCCTAACCACCTTTTTCTTCCTGCTTTTCCTTCGACTCTGAGATTGTGCTCCGAGTTTGACACGGCTCCAAATGTTGCACGACAGTTTTCATTGACCATGCGCACCTCGCCTGAAGGCATCCGCAAGGTCGCATAGCCTCCGCTTAGGGCCATTAACTGTGTGGATAAACCGGCTGAACGGACGAGTTTCCCTCCCCGTCCGGGAATCACTTCAAGATTATGCACGACAGATCCCAAAGGCATTGACTTGAGCTTCATAGAATTGCCGATACTAAAAGGGGCATTTCCTCCGCTTTGAACCGTAGCCCCTTCCTTAATTCCCTGTGGAGCGAGAATATAACGTTTTTCTCCATCTGCATAGTACAATAAAGCAATGTAAGCCGAACGGTTGGGATCGTATTCAATGGAAGCCACTTTTGCGGGGATGTCTTCTTTATCGCGGTGAAAATCGATAATTCGATATTTTCGTTTATGCCCTCCCCCTCGATGGCGACAGGTAATGTGTCCTTGGTTATTGCGTCCATTTGTCCGTCTTTTCGGCAGCAAAAGAGACTTTGCGGGTTTAACAACAGCACGGTTCTTTTTATTCGGCCTTGTCAACTTCTCGTTCTTAAGTAATACAAGATGCCGGGTTCCCGCTGTCTTTGGCCGGTACTTTTTTAACATCGCTTCTATACCCTTGCTTACAGTTCTTCTATACTATCGCCTTCTTGCAACGTGACAATGGCCTTTTTTCTCGCTGGACGTTGGCCAATCTTTCCTCTGACACGTCGTTTCTTAGGCTTAAGCCGAATCGTATTGACTGAAACAACACGAATGTTTTCTTCCCGATACATCTCTTGTACAGCTTTAGCAATCTCCTGTTTATTGGCCTCTTTATCGACAATAAAGACATATTTTGGTGCTTTACATCGGCGGATCGAAGGATTGCTTTCAGCATTTTTCAGTTCCTGAAGGACCCTGGACTTTTCCGTCACGTGAAGATTTTTGACGATATGATAGCGATCTTGTTTTGTCATCTTACCCCAACCATTGTTGCATTTCATTTAGTGCTTCTTCAGTGACCACCAGGTAATTGGCTAACATGAGATCGTAGCCATTGACATTTTTTGCCAGTCTAAATTGGACTTTGGGAAGATTTCTAACACTTTTTGCAAGGTGGCGGTGCCGGTGGCATGAGACACTCACTGCTGTAGATTTATCTTCTATCGAGACCTCTTTGGTGTTGCCTTCCCAGAGAAATAAGACACGTTTATCGCATCCGCAGGCGGCTAAAAACTTGACCATGATTTTGGTTTTAGGCTGCTCAAGTTCCGTCTGTTCGAGAACCAGGAGATGTTGACTGCGAATTTTCTCGGCAAGCAGGTAGCGGATGGAAGCTTTGCGCTCTTTTTTGTTGATCCGGAGATGTTGCTGGAATTTGGGTTTGGGCCCGAACACAATTCCACCCCCTCTGTATTGAGGAGAAACGAGAGACCCTTGACGTGCTCTTCCTGTTCCTTTTTGCCGATGGGGTTTTTTGGTTGTGTGCTTCACTTCCCCCCGCCCTTTTGTACTGGCAGACCATTGACGGGCATTTGTTCTCATGGCAACGAGGTACTCTTTGATCATTTTCCCGTTTGCCTTAATCTCCAAAAAAGCCGGATCGATGGTAATCTCGCCCATCTCTTCACCTTCTAGATTGTATTTTTTGACTGTTGTCATGACACCGCTCCTGATCGTTTGCCGGCTTTGCCGAGCGCCACCATACCATTCCTGTGTCCGGGAACAGCACCCTTTAGTATGATGAGGTGATTTTCCTTGTCGATCGCAATCACTTCCAGATTTTGCACAGTTACACGCTTCCCCCCCATCCGGCTTGCACGCTTCCCTCCCGGAAAGCACCGACCCGGAGTGGATCGATTTCCCGTAGAACCTAAGCTTCGATGGTTTTTTTTAGCTCCATGGGATGCTGGTTGTCCGCGAAAGTTGTGAAGCTTCATCGCACCCTGATAGCCTTTTCCAATAGATATGCCTATGACATCCACAAATGGAACGTCTTCGAATGCTTCCACTCCAATTTCTTGTCCTAGACTAAAGTCTTCAACGAGGTCCATCCGGGACTCCATCAGATACCGTTTAGGCTCGACACCTGCCTTATTGAAGTGTCCGCGCCGCGGTTTTGAGACTCTCTCTTCAATCGTTCTGGCATCTTTAGTACGAATGGTTTTATAACCCAGCTGGAGGGCCTGATAACTGTCGTTTTCCTTGGTTTTGATTTGGGTGACAACATTAGGTTCTATGTGGATGACCGTGCACACAACAATGTGCCCTTGCTCATTGAAGAGCTGAGCCATCCCAACTTTTTTGCCCATCAGCTTTAGCGCCATAATACGAGTCCCTAAAATCAATGAAGTCTATAAAGAACATTACCCTTTTAACAGGTGAGAAGGTACACACGAAATGCGTTCTTCCCAGTGTATGCAAAGGGGAATAGCATTTAAGATCCTCTCTAAATGCTAATTTAGTAAGAATAGCAAAGATATGTCATTTTTTACAAGTAAAAAATCAAACATTTTTGGCTCCACCTTCTTCGACATACCTAATTTACCCTTACACCGAAAGATCGGCAAGCGGGAGAACGGCATTCCTCACCTGCGGAAAAAGTTTTGAATAAATGCTCTTATAGAAACTGATATCATAGCCAAGAGCCGTAAAACCCGTTTTTGCCAATTTGACAATTGTATGATCAAGCCAAAAGAAATAGGGAAGGTAAAAATGCAGTAAAATATTCGTTCCCATATAGAGGCTGATTCCAATAAACTTGCAGGTTTCGGCATACATCGTGACTCGAGCTTTTCCTCTCTCGATCTCCAAATTTTTTACCTTGTCTGAAAAAACGAGGGGTAAACGTGCCCTCAATTCGGGAACACCATCGTTTCCATGATCTCGAATTGCACAGATGATTTTGGCCAATTCCCTCTGGTCTTTGTCAGCATTTCTATCATTGGCTCTGTTGTCGATGATTGGATCGTTTTCTTCAAAATTTTCCGGAATGAGGCCGGGTTCCGCACTCCCGGGAAGCCGGACTTTTAATACACGGGTATCGTTAACTAACCGTCGAAATTCCTCTTTACATCGATCAAGTTCTGCATCAACATCGACAGCATCATTTTCCCAAGCTAATCTTTGATTTTCATTAAACACAATTCTTCTGTTGAACTCGATACACTGGGATCTAGCATTCACACCGCCAAAAAGTGCACTGATTAGATAAAGCGAATTCTTTGCTATCCCTAAGATGGGCATCTTGCACCATATCCAAGCTCTTTGATCGAAACGGTGGATAAACATTTTGTCGACATAACTCCACGCTTCAAAACACTGGGCGCCGGTCGTTGCGACCCTATTGGCAACTTTTAAGAATCCTTGGTTCAAGAGCTTCTCTCGCTCACCGGGATTGACACATAATTTTGTCCAATCTTTTGCTTGCATAAACACTTGAGTGGCACTGAGGATATCCCTCGCGGGTTTAAAACGGCCTCTTAACTCTTCAATGCACTTATCATATCCGGCAAAATCATAGTCTGTGTAACTTTTAAAGCATTCGATCAACGCGTCTAAATTAGCAAGAGCGGCTTTCACACCTCTTGTCATGATATCTCTATCGGTTGCTATACTTTCCGAAATAGTTGCTGCACTTGAAAATACATTAGCTATTGTAGTCATCATATTAATACCTAATATTCATCAGTTACTTATGTTTTTTTCTTTTACTCGCTAAACATCTTAGAGATTATTCTCAAACCGCTTCGACCTCTATCCTATTTCTGCGAGAGATAATCGAAGAATAAATGCCGACCCCTGCAGTTGCTGATCCCAGAACCACATGTACAAATTTGGGAATTCCGGCTGACAGCAACACTTTCAAGGCGGTATTAGAAGCTAAAGAGGCGGCTTTCCACCACTCTTTACGTGCATTTTCCTCTTGCCCCTCTTGTTTGGATAGTTCACCGTATTTTTGGTAAACGGCAAGGGTAAAACACAAATAACCTATCCCTGTACCGGCCGATAACGCGGTTGCTAAACTTAGCCCCGTTCCTGTTATCAATCCCAGAACGGGTACTCTTTCAAGTAAATTGGAGACGGTGGATAAGCGGACAAGTTTAACATCATCCAAAAAGCTCAGCAAATTTCCACCACAAGAAAATAAAAAAGCCGCATTTCCTAATCGGGACAAATTCGAATCGCTCCAAAATTTTCCTCCCAAAAAGTAACCCAGGGGTCCGCCAAAAAAAATAATTTCCATGATATCTTTTGTCATTTCTATTTGCTTAAGAAATTTTTTACAGTCTGCAGAAACTTCAGATAAGGCCTTGACAGCGGTGATGCAATATCCGGCTAGAGTCAAGGATCGATAGAAAGCGAGGGGGTCTTCGTTGACCGCTCCAATACAGTCAATTACCAAAACGGCGCCCTTCGTTACTTTTTGCCGTAGTGAAGGGGGTTCATGAAGTGTCACCAGACGTTCCGGCGGCAAAGGCGGCGCCTGCGGCTGCAAGGGAGGGGTCGGCGGAGGCGTCGACAGCTTGAGTTTCGAAGTCATTCTAATTCTCCTATAAGTAAATGTATAGTTTAAATTATGAACAATTTTTTCTGTTAGGTTGAGATGATATAGCATTCGCAAGATTCTGTAAACTAAAAAGAATAAAGAAAATACTTTATAAAATGGAGCGCTAAATGGGAACTAGCCCGATATGATGTTCTGAACGATTAAGAGGTCTTTGCCGGTTTACGAACTCTGACTTGAATGGTGCGGCGCCTCAAAATTTTACTCTCCATTTTCATCCGCTTAAGATCGGCATCATCAAGAGGATCGGCAACAGCGAGCACCTCTTCGACTAAAGCGCCCTTTTCCACTTGATAGACTCCGGGATGTTTTACCGCCCCTTTAACAGTCACTTCAATCAGGGAAATCCCCATTTCGTGAGCGTCTCCGGTTTTTCTTGGAAGTTCGGTTTCTCTCAAATAGAGGTTCAACACCGTCAGAAACGTGAAAAAACAGACAATTAACCAAGCTCCAAGGCGCTCTATAGATGTTAATGTTGGTCGTGTAGCGATCTTGTGCGAGTCCATCGTCACATTTGCATCAAGGGAGAATGCATTCCACAGGGGTACCTCGGAGAAAATCCGAGGGTTCCATTTCTCTTTTTCCTTCAAGCTGAAGCTTGGAAACGCGCAGGGCCCCATCCCCGCAAGCAATCAGTAAACCACTCCGATCGCAAGAGAGGATCTGAGCGGGTTTTCCGCTCATGTCTTTGACCACATGAGATGCCTTCATTTTCAACATTTTTTTTTCCCCCCTAACCAAGACATGGCACCAGGCGCCCGGATAGGGGGTGACACCCCGCACAAGACGATGAATCGCCTCTGCCGGTTGGTGCCAATCGATTCTACACTCTTCTAATTCAATTTTTGGTGCATATGTTGCTTGTGCTTCATCCTGGGGTATTTCGTCGACAGAGTCCTTTTCGAAATCTTTAATGACTTCCAAAAGCAATTGCGAGCCCATTTTGCAGAGTTTTTCCTCCAGCTGGCCAAATGTTTCGTTTGGGCCGATCGACGTTGCCGCTGTTTTAATGATTGGCCCGGCATCCATTTTTCTGACCATATGCATGATGGTCACTCCGGTTGTGGTTTCTCCATTGATGATGCAACGTTGAATGGGAGCTGCTCCGCGGTATTTTGGCAGAAGGCTCGCATGGACATTGATGCATCCTAAAGAAGGAATATCCAGTACCTGCTGCCTGAGGATTTCCCCATAAGCGACAACAACAAACAGGTCTGCCCGCCGCTGTTTGAGTTCATGGACAAATTCATCATTTGACGCTTTTTCGGGCTGGAGAACAGGGAGTGGAGGGCTGTGCTCTAGAGCCGCAATTTTTACCGGCGGGGGAAGAGGCTGCTTTGAGCGTCCTTTTGGTTTATCGGTTCTAGTCACTACAGAGACGATATTGACATGGTTGTTTAGGAGATAGGAAAGCGTGTGTGCAGCAAACTGAGGGGTTCCAAAAAAGACAACCTTCATCATCATCGACTATACCGGAAGATAGGCAGTTTCTTCCTCAACATAAAGGGGCTCTTCATCGCTCACATGCATGACGCCTTGCAATCCCATGAGTCCTCGTTTTGAGTTGCGGCAAAATTGTATCCAATGACACACTTCCGGAAAGAGTTGAACAGTTTGCTCTATCTTTTTTAATGCTTCTTCGGGCATGAGTTTGGAGCGGTATAGGAGCTTGAAGGCTTTACTCAGCTCCTGTCTCGTTTTCAAAGAAAATCCATGCCTTTTTAGTCCAATGAGATTCAAGCCGCCGAATTTAAACGGAATTCCTGCCCCAATGGTGTAAGGGGGAATGTCATGGGTCACCCGGCTTAATCCCCCCACCATCGAATAGGTCCCGATTCTAACAAATTGATGGATAGGGGTCAACCCGCCGATGATTGCATAATCTTCGATCGTGACGTGTCCGGCCAAAGTGGCATTATTGCTCATCACAACGTGATTGCCAAGTACACTATTGTGGGCAAGATGGCAATAAGCCATCACCATGCAATAATCGCCAATCTGAACAATGCCGTTTTCTCCCGAGGAGGAATTGATGGTCACGTTTTCCCGAATTTCGCAGTATTTCCCAATCTTGATAAATGTTTGTTCGCCATGGTAGGTCAAGTTTTGCGGCTTTGTCCCAATGCTTGCAAAAGGATACACAACGGTCCCTTGCCCGATTGTCGTATTTCCATCGATATAGGCGTGGGATTTAATCACGACATCATCGTCTAATGCGACTGAAGACTTGACGATGGCGTAGGCTTCTATCGTCACATTATGCCCAATGCCGGCTCCTTTCTCAACGATAGCTGTGGGATGTATCTTAGGATTTCTCATGAACCATCTACTCTTCTTTTCATATTTTTTATATTTGACTTTTGTCTACCAGTGCAAAGCCGACTTCGGCTTCAGCTGCCACTTTCTCATTTACCGTGGCAATCGCTTTGATTCTTCCTCCCTTACTGCTCAAGTGCAAGCCCTCTCCTCGAAGGTAAAGAACATCGCCCGGATGGGCAGGATTGCGAAACTTTGCCTGTCGAACACTTAAGAGTACAGCAATCTTTTCCCTGCCCTTGAGATGAACGAGAATACCTCCTGTTTGCGCGAGTGCTTCTAAGATGAGCACCCCGGGCATAATGGGAGAATCGGGAAAGTGTCCTTGAAAAAAGGGCTCATTCATTGTTAAATTTTTTTGCCCTAAAATCGTTCCTTTCTCCAAATCCACTTCCAAAATTTTGTCAACCAAAAGGAATGGGTAGCGATGGGGTAAAATGTTAATAATTTCTTTCACATCAAGCACTTGATTTTGATTCAACGTAGGCATGAACGATTTTCCCCTTTAAGAGTGAGTTGTAACTGTTTTGCAAACTCAAGGTTTGACTTGTGTCCTGAACGAATGGAGATGATGTGTGCATGAAACGGAAACCCTACTAACGTCAGATCCCCAATGACATCTAAAATTTTGTGCTTCACCATTTCATCAGGAAAATGGAGCCCATCCTTGCTGAAAATGGCCTCATCTTTAATAATGATGGCATTATCCAAGCTGGCGCCCTTAATCAGCCCGCGATCCAGGAGAGGAGAAATTTCTTCATAATGTGAAAACGTGCGGCATGCCGCAATTTCATTTTTAAAATTTTCTCGATTGACAAGAACAGAATAGTATTGAGATTTGAGAACTTTAGATTCGGGATAATGCAAAGTATAGCTGATGCGATAACCGTCATAAGGAAGAGCAACGATGTGGATGTCCCCTTCCGACCAATAGACGGGATCTTGCAACTTGACAATCGACACCTTTGATTGTTGTTTTACAATTCCTGCTTCTTCGATCATCCGGACAAAAATATCGGAGCTTCCATTTCCTACAGGGGGCTCAATCGAAGAGATTTCAACACATAGATTGTCAATGTTAAAAGCGTGAACCGCAGCAAGCAAGTGTTCAACAGTGTGAATGCGAATATCCTCCACACCAATGGTTGTACTACGTGAAGTATCGCATAAATAGTCCAGGGTTGCAGGAACCGTCGGCTTTCTGGTAAGGTCGACCCGTTTAAAGACAATACCCGTTCCCTCTTCTGCCGGAGAAAACGCCGCCGTCACTTTATTGCCGGTATGAATGCCGATGCCTGAAAAAGAGACAGGCCGCCTAATCGTCTGTTGACAACGCGATTCGGTGTGCTGATCTCGATTTTTGAGAGTCATGACGATGCGAGCAATTCTCAGAGGGTGTTTATACACTTGGAATCACCTTCTTTTGAGTTTCTCCCTAGCAGGGAAATCATCTCAAATAAAGCCGTTCGAACTGTGGAAACACCCTCTTAAGGGTTAATGGGAAACGAGTGGTTAATACTAATTCAATAGCCTCATTATATTCAACCACAAGTTTTGCCATGTAAGCGCATAGCGTCTGAATTATCTTTTTGTTCTTGTGACTGCACAGGAATTTGTGGCAAAGTGGCTGAAAAGCTTTAAGAAGTTTCCATCTGTGCCAAAAGCCGGCTAGCTTTAGCTTAAGACCCGGTATATGGAGAAATTGGAAGTGACGCATGAGAAGTAAATTCTTTTTTATTCTCGTTTCCTTCTTCGTTACGTTAAACGGAACGGAAGGAATGGTATGGATCCCTCCGGGTGAATTTCTCATGGGGACGGAGGACCCTCTCGCAGCAGAAGATGAGAGACCGGCACACCCTGTTTATCTCGATGGATTTTGGATGGATGAGACGGAGGTAACCGTCGCTCAGTTTCAACAGTTTGTCGAAGCAACAGGATACGTCACCCTCGCAGAAAAAGCTCCCGATCCGGAGGAGCTCATGAAGCAGTGTCCGGCCGGGACTCCTCCCCCTCCAAAAGAGCTTCTGGTCCCGGGATCGATGGTCTTTGTCCAGCCAAAACAGAAAATTCCCGTTATGCACCAAGCTTTCTGGTGGCGGTGGACCCCGGGAGCGAACTGGCGCTGCCCGGATGGTCCCGAAAGTTCCTTAGAAGAACGAGAGGACCACCCCGTCACCCACATCTCCTGGTACGATGCAGCGGCCTATGCCGAATGGGCGGAGAAACGGCTCCCGACTGAGGCAGAGTGGGAATATGCTGCTCGAGGGGGCCTCGAAAAAAAACGGTACCCATGGGGAGATGAACCTATTGATGACGAGAAGCCGCGGGCCAATGTCTGGGTTGGCGACTTCCCCTATGAGAGCCAAAAAATAGCGGGCACTACATCTGTAAAATCGTTCCCTCCCAATGGGTATGGGCTCTACGATGTGTCCGGCAATGTATGGGAGTGGACTGCCGACTGGTACCGACCCGATACCTACAGAAGGGAGAACAGAAAAAATCCAAAGGGTCCCGACTCTAGCTGTGATCCCGCAGAGCCCTATACTCCAAAGAGGGTGCAAAGGGGCGGCTCTTACCTATGCCACCGTAGCTATTGTACCGGCTACCGCACAACCGCAAGAGCAAAAACAAGCCCGGATACCGGCCTGAGCCACTGCGGGTTCCGATGTGTCAAGGAGGGAACAAATGAATAGAAACCAACTACGTACCGTGGTTCTTCTCAGTCTCTTGACCGGCCTGCTCCTCTTCATGGGGTATTTAATTGGCGGGAATACAGGAATTCTCATCGCCTTCATCCTATCTCTAATCATGAACTTTTCTGCTTATTACCAGGCCGATAAATATGCCCTTCGCGCCAATGGGGCGCAGCCTCTCAGCCGTGAAAAGTACCCCCATATCTACCGGATGGTTGCCGAGCTGGCAGAAGAATACCGAATCCCGATGCCAAAACTATGGGTAGTGCCAACAAAAATGGCGAACGCCTTTGCCACGGGGCGAAACCCAAAAAATGGGCATGTCGCAGTCACTTATGGGATCATGGAAATTTTGGAACCGCGGGAATTGCGCGCCGTCCTTGCCCATGAACTGGGGCACATTAAAAATCGGGATATCCTCGTCTCCTCCATTGCGGTCACGATCGCCGGAGCCATCGGGATGGTAGCCAACTCGATGCGTTGGCAAGCGTATGGGCAGGGAAACCGAGGAGGGGGGCTAGGCGCGCTACTCATCGCGATGCTGCTCCCTTTCCTTGCGACCATCATCCACCTTGGGATCTCCCGCTCCCGAGAATACATGGCCGACGAGTCGGGAGCACACGTCTCTGAAGATCCTCTGGCCCTTGCCTCCGCGCTGCAGAAACTCGATGCCGGTGTACAAAGGACCGGAGTGTTCCCCCAAAACTCCGCACAAGCCTCCACCGCGAGCCTCTTCATCGTCTACCCTTTCACAACGCAACCTCTCGCCCGCCTCTTCTCCACGCATCCGCCGATGGAAGAGAGGATTGAACGTCTGATGCAAATAGCAAAAGAGATGCAGCGTTAACATTTAGCTGCGAGGACCGAAGGATCTCTTCATCCAAGGTGCAGAATGCGGGGTAAAGCTCTTGAATCCCACATTCCGCATGTTGCGGGAGGTGGGTTGAATCCCCGGGAAAGAGAAGAGGCTGAATCGAGCCTGCGCATCTGCTATTGAAGCTAAAACCTTAACGCCAAGCTTGGGTAGCAATTAACGCCATGGGCGAATTGCGATTTTGCGATTTCGGTTGATAATGCGCAGGTACTAGTTTCACCACTCATTTAAAGCATGGTTGTTAGTGTAAAACACAGAGACACAGAGAGCACAGAGAGAA
>JBAUVX010000154.1:0-4223 GCA_049583465.1 Waddliaceae bacterium
TGGTGTGGCCTTCCTTGCAGGGTGAAGCTCCCGATGATAAACATCGCATTGCCCATTCGATTATGCGTAAAGTGGGCCAGGCAGTTAGCAATAAACACCAAATGCATATGGCCGGCATCAGCGAAGCCTCACATCGTGATGATAACCTTTATACTAAGATTGGGTTAGGATTTCAGATTCGACGACCGATACCCAAAGATGAGGGGCGAAAGCTGCTGCTTGAATGTGCCGAAGAGCTGCTGGGTGAAATCAATGCGCGCACCGATTTTCAACCCTTTTTACATGAGTACCCCTTTCCTGTTCAAAATATTAGCCTCGAATTTTTTGTTTACGATGAAGACGGGGGGAGGCTGTACCATCCAGAAATCACAGTGTTTTCATTGCACAAAGTGAATCTTGAGTTTCTTACAAAATCTTCAAAGAAGAAGCACGGCTACTTTTCTGAAGAAGAGGAAACGTATGAAGAGGCCATCAAATTGTTCAAGAGACAACATAGAATATGGCCAAAGAGGAAAAGACAAATGACAAATAATTAGAGCGTCGGTACAAAGAAAAAAGGAACAAAATGCCTTTAAGGAACGTTCGATTGCGATTGGATTTTTAATTAATAATGGAAAAGCCAATACTAACAGAAAAAGAGATCATCAAATCGAGCCCGAGCGAGCTCTTCACAACGTTCAAAACAAGTGAAAAAGGGCTTACTTCAGAAGAAGCAAGAACCCGCCTTGAGACATTCGGCCCAAATGAACTCGAGACAAAGAAAACATCCCCCGCGTTAAAATTCCTCAGCTATTTTTGGGGACCTATCCCCTGGATGATTGAAGTTGCTGCTGTTCTTTCACTCCTTGTTGAACACTGGAATGACTTCATCATTATTCTCGTTCTTCTTGTTTTCAACGCCTGTATTGGATTTTGGGAAGAACACAAAGCCGAAAATGCCTTAGAGGCCCTGAAAAAAGGGCTGGCGCTGAAAGCACATGCCTTGAGAAGCGGTCAATGGATAAAAATCAATGCCTCGGAACTTGTCCCCGGAGATATCATCAAAATCAGCATAGGCGACATCGTCCCTGCGGATGTCAAACTCCTGCAAGGAGACTATATTAGCATTGACCAGTCGGCGCTGACCGGAGAGTCGCTGCCCGTGTCGAAAAAAGTCAATGAGATCGCCTATTCAGGATCGATTGTGAAGAAGGGAGAAATGGCAGCTCTTGTGACAAGCACAGGCCTCGACACCTATTTCGGAAGGACAGCAAAATTGGTCGCTGCCGCCGGCGCCGTCTCCCACTTTCAACGAGCGGTGATGCGCATTGGAGATTTTTTGATTTTGATTGCACTTGCTCTCAGCTCCCTTCTCATCGCCGTTGAACTCTATCTAGGCGCTCCCTTTTTAGAGCTGCTGCAATTTGTGTTAATCCTCGTCATTGCCTCAATACCCGTGGCAATGCCTGCTGTTTTATCTGTCACCATGGCGCTTGGGGCCTTGTCGTTATCCAAGGAAAAAGCGATCGTCTCCCGTCTTCAAGCCATCGAGGAGCTGGCAGGTGTGAACATTCTCTGTTCAGACAAAACGGGAACATTGACGAAAAATCAGCTAACGCTCGGCGAACCGATCATTTTTGAGGCTGAAGATGCAAGCGCATGCATTTTCGCCGCTGCTCTTGCCTCCCAAAAAGACACCGAAGATTCCATCGATTCGGCTGTGATCGCAGGGGTGCAAGATCAAGCGATGCTCGACCTCTATAAGCAAACACATTTTACCCCTTTTGATCCGGTGAGTAAACGAACGGAAAGCGTCGTTGAAGACGAGTCAGGACGTGTGGGAAAATACACAAAAGGTGCTCCTCAAGTGATCATGGGCCTTTGCGGCCTCTCAGATGAAAACATGGCCAAAGCAACAGATGTCGTCAATGACCTAGCATCCAAAGGTTATCGCGCCTTAGGTGTTGCTGCTTCGACAGGTGAAAATGGGTGGAGGCTCATGGGGATCTTGCCACTATTCGACCCCCCTCGCGACGACTCTAAAGAGACAATTGAAAGGGCAAAAAGCTATGGCCTCTCAGTTAAGATGGTCACAGGGGACAACGCTGCCATTGCTCGAGAAATTTCCGGTCAGCTGGGCTTGGGGATGAATATCCGGCCTGCCGGAGAATTTTTTCAAGAAGGCAGAGATTTTAAACATGTCGATCCCTTGTTAGCCGAACAGATCGAAAAAGCAGAAGGTTTTGCCGAGGTTTACCCGGAGCACAAATATGGAATCGTGAAAGCTCTGCAAGAAAGAGGCAACATTGTCGTCATGACAGGCGACGGCGTCAACGATGCCCCGGCGCTGAAGCAAGCGGACATTGGGATCGCCGTCTCAGGAGCTACCGATGCAGCACGGGCTGCAGCTGCGCTGATTTTAACCGCCCCGGGCCTTTCGGTCATCATCAACGCACTTAAAGAGGCCCGAAGAATTTTTGAACGGATGCTCAGCTACATTATCTATCGCATTGCCATGACCTTTGACATCATGGTTTTCGTCGTCTTGGCGATGCTGCTTTTCCCTTTCCTTCAGGGAGTCCCTTATCAGCCCTTGACTCCGATCATGATCATTTTACTCGCCCTTCTTGACGACATTCCGATTATGGCCATTGCCTACGACAACACGAGGATATCCGGCACCCCGGTCCGATGGAAAATGGGTCGGATTCTTTCGATTTCAACAGTTTTTGGGTTGATGTCCGTTGTCCAAACATTTGGATTGTTTTTGATTGGAATAGCCTGGATGCGTTCTCCGGAGCGGCAAAACTGGATTCCCCTCAACTTAGGGCATTTGCAAACGGTTATCTTTCTTCAACTTGTTGCTGGAGGGCATTTAATGCTGTTTTTAACAAGAACAAAAGACAACTTTTACCGCCCTCCCTATCCTTCCAAGGAGCTATTCGCCGCCATTGTCGGCACACAGATTTTTGCAGTTTTGGTCTGCGCATTTGGCTGGTTTGTTCCGGCAATCCCCTGGACGATTATCGGCCTTGTTTGGGCCTACAATCTCGTGTGGATGTTCGCTCAGGATATTGTGAAGAAACTTTCCTATTCCTTAATGGAAAACCGCGCCTACCATTACCGTGAATTTCTTAGAAAAACAAAAACGGCTCTACACCCCCTTCAAGCACTGCCGCACGTCAAAAAGTAGATGAAGAATTGCTCTCGTCGTCGATCTCACGAATATGGCTGACGGAGAAGATCCGGATACTCCTGATTCAGAGCCGATAAATCCTCGCTCACTTCCACTCCTGACATGTTTTTCGTCGATAGAGAAGCATCGCCTCTTGGAACATTCGCAACCTAGGTGTTTTTGATACACTAGCGCTGCGCTTGGAAGCAGGGGATGATATCGCTTACGAGATCCTCGACGATCGGACGGTGATTCTCCCCAAGGTTTATCCTTTGGACATCGATTAGAGACCTATGAGCAATTTGATGTCGCCAAAAACTCTCCTTCTCTGGAAAAATTTTCTAGATGCAAAAAGAGTTTTCTAGAACAATGCGGTCAAGCTATTCAAAAAGGAGCCCCTATAATGCAGAGATTTAAGAAATTAATGGAATCAGAGGGATTTGTCTTTGTTACAGAATCCGATGTGAAACCAGCTGAGGCCAAGACATTGGACACAAAATTTGATGTCATTTTGAATGCTTTACTAACTGATATTTTAGAAAAAAAGTCTAAGTCATTCAGAACAATGTTGTCGAAAGGCATGAAGTTTGATTTTTCCAAAGCGGTTGAGTTTCCAAAAGAGCCGATTCAGATGCATTATTTGGATTTGATTAGAGAGTATAAGGAGGACATGCAATGAGGATTTTATCGTTATTATTCACTTTTTTTCTCTAGCAGCAGTAACAACAAACGCTTACGCGATCTACTCCGATGGAACGACTGAGTTTACTAAAGACGGCGTACTTATCAGTTCTGACGGAAACGGAAAAAATTGCAAACTTGAGTCTTTTGACCCTCTATTTTTCCCAATGTTGGAAAACACCCATCTTCCAAAAGGTTATAACTGGCAAAAACACAAAGAATCTGAACAAGGAAAATCCTGCCCTTTAATAACACTAATAGAACGCCATGGGCGAATTGCGATTTTGCGATTTCGGTTGATAATGCGCGGGTACTAGTTTCACCACTCATTTAAAGCATGGTTGTTAGTGTAAAACACAGAGACACAGAGAGCACAGAGAGAAAGGAC
>JBAUVX010000155.1:0-8202 GCA_049583465.1 Waddliaceae bacterium
AGAACTGCCCCCGTCCTTTCTCTCTGTGTCTCTGTGTTTTACACTAACAACCATGCTTTAAATGAGTGGTGAAACTAGTACCTGCGCATTATCAACCGAAATCGCAAAATCGCAATTCGCCCATGGCGTGAATTAATTCTTGAGTATGAGGGCTAATATATTTACCGCGATGAGCTGACGGTTTTTGAGCGTTTGGATTTGCAGAAATTAGGCTGATTTTTTACGCAGTACTCAACGTCTAATGCTTTGCAACAAAGAGACATTTAACAAGCTTTAAGTAAAATGATCGAATGATGGGGGAGAGTCATGGCCTCGTCATGGATTTGTGGAGCGCGGCTTTCCTCATAAAAGTCTTCGGGAGAGGGGTTGGCGGTATGGACAATAAGCCTCCATGTTTTTCCCTCGGGCGGAGGGGGAAGAGTGAAGGGGATGTCGCAGTTGTGCATGTTAAAGGCAGCATACAGGCGATAGCCTTCCTCCCTAGCATTTACCGTATACGCAAGCACTTGCGTGTCCCCGTGCCAATCGGGATCAAACGGTTTTGTGCTGTGCCAGTCGATATCTTCGCCTTGAAGAAATTGAGCAGACTGTAAAATCTTATGCCGCTTTCGAAAATGGATCATTTCCTTGTAGAAGCGAAAGAAAGAGGCGTTTGCATCGATCTCATTCCAAAGAAACCAGTTGAGGGCATTGTCCTGGCACCATGCATTGTTATTGCCGTAGCGCGTGTGTCCATACTCATTTCCCATCATCAGCAAGGGCACGCCGAGAGATACCATCAAGCAGAAATGAAAATTGCGCATCTGACGTTCCCTGAGGGTAAGAACTTCAGAATCATCCGTATCTCCTTCTAACCCGCAATTCCAGCTGTAGTTATTCGAATTTCCATCGCGATTATCTTCGGCATTTCCACTATTGCTTTTGTGATTGTACGCCACTAAATCCTTAAGGGTAAAACCATCGTGCACTGTGATGAAATTGATGCTCGCGCAAGGGGAACGATTGCCAAACAAATCTACGGAACCGAAGAGACGGGTGGCAAACTCGCTTTTTTCATTACGGTCTCCTTTGATAAACCTTCTGACCGTGTCTCGGTATTTGTCATTCCATTCCGACCACCGATCCTCTTCGGGGAAAAATCCTCCTAAGCGATATAGCCCGCCGCAATCCCAGGGCTCCGCGATGAGTTTGGTGTCGGAGAGGATGGGGTCGTGGGAAAGTTCTTCAATCAGAGGAGGGTTTGCTAAAGGCTCTCCGTGAATATCCCGCGACATGACAGCGCCAAGGTCAAAGCGAAAACCGTCCACATGCATTTCCGTCACCCAATACTGCAAGCAAGTGCGGATAAACTCTCTGACAATAGAGTGGTTGCAGTTGACCGTATTCCCGCATCCGGTGAAATTTTGAAATCGGTGCTTTTTGTCCATCATGTAATAGATCGGGCAATCGATTCCTTTAAATGAGAAAATGGGACCGTGTTCATTACCTTCTGCAGTATGGTTGAACACCACATCAAGAATGACTTCGATCCCATGGCGATGCAATTCCTTGACCATGGTTTTAAAGTCGAAAATTGCGCTGGCAAAGTCGTCGTTGGAGGCATAGCGGTTCATTGGAGAGAAGAAGTTGACAGTGGAGTAACCCCAGAAATTACAGAGGCGCTCACCGGAGAAGGGGTTAAACCGTCCATATTCACATTCATTATATTCGTGAATGGGCATCAATTTAACAGCATTGATCCCAAGATCGAGAAGATAGGGAATCTTTTCAATGATTCCAAGGAACTTGCCTCTGTGTTGAACGCCGCTCGACTCGTGCCGGGTAAAACCTCGGACGTGCATTTCATAAAGCACAAGCTCATGGATGGGGATATTAAGAGGCTTGTCATCTTCCCAGTCAAAGAGGTGTTTTGAGATCACGACCCCTAAGGACCGATACTCTTGATCAAATCTTCCCCATTCGTTAGGGGTTGCCAGGGCTTTTGCGTGAGGGTCTAACAGGAGATTGTCTCTGTTGTAATACCGTTTATAGAGTTTTCCTTTTGCCTTGGCAACCCGATAGGCATAGCACATCCGTTCCGGGAGTTGATGAACCAGCACATGCCAGACATCGCCTGTGCGATGTTGCGAGGGATTCAAAGAAATTTCACATATCGGCTGTTTGTTCTCGAAATCAAACAGGCATAAGACGACTTCTGTGGCCGATTTTGAGTGTAGAGAAAAATTGACGCCATCTTCTAACAACGATACCCCGAAGGGGGTAGGTTTGCCTGGAGAAATTCCGAAGGGTATTGTCATTTGAGCAAACTCTTGGTTGCGTCTGATCGATTAACATGGCATAAAAACGTGATAGTAGCGAATCTAAGAATTTGTAAAAAGGATATAGGTCATGCGATGCGAATTCCTACAGCAACTTATCGAATTCAGGTCAATGCCCTCTTCCCATTGAGGGCAGTGAGGAACACTGTCGAGTACTTATCCGGATTAGGAGTCAGCGACTTATATCTTTCACCGCTCTTGGCTGCATCGCCGGGCAGTCTCCATGGGTATGATATTGTCGATTTCACCCGGATAAATCCGGAAATCGGCACAGAAAGCGATCTCCAAGAGTTAGTGGAAAAGCTTAAAGATCACCGGATGGGGCTGATCCTCGACTTTGTCCCCAACCATATGTGCATCACTTCCCCTTTAAATCGATGGTGGTGGGATGTGTTGAAGTATGGAAAAGACTCTGACTATCGCGAGTATTTTGATATCGACCGGACAAACAAAGTGGTGCTGCCGTTTCTTGCCGAATCCCTCGATGATGCCATTGAGAATGGATCGCTGGTGATTCAGGAAGAAGAGGAAGAGCTTTGCCTCAACTATTATTCGATGAGTTTTCCCACAGATCCGCAAACGCATGTGATTGTCGATGATCTCAGAGGATTTATCGAGGCGCAGCATTATCGCTTAGCCTATTGGAAGGAGGGCAGCCAACAGCTCAATTATCGCCGGTTTTTTACCATTAACGAGTTAGCTTGCCTCCGGGTGGAAAATTTTAAAGTTTTTGCCGATGTCCATCAAAAAATTTTTGAATGGATAAACAATGGATGGGTAACGGGATTACGCATCGACCATATTGACGGCCTTGCCGATCCGAAAGGCTATTGCAATCTATTACGCGACCGATACCCTGACCTTTTTCTTATCACAGAAAAAATTTTGATGAATGAAGAGCAGCTTCCTCGAAATTGGAAAGTAGAGGGGACGACAGGATATGACTTTTTGAATCTGATGAACGGCGTATTTGTCGACGATAAGAAGATTCGGCATCTTTTAGACGCTTATGCACGGTTGACGGGAGTAGAAGGACCCTTTACAGACATCGTCGCGACGTGCAAGGATTTTTTGTTGCGCACCGAAATGCAAGCCGAGTGGAAAACGCTCTTGAGCATGCTGTCAAAGCATTGCCGGGAATATCCCGCTGAAATAGTCGCATCGGCATTGGCAGCCTTCATTATCTCCTTCCCTCGTTACCGCACCTATTTCTCTGCCTCATACTCTTCTGAAGAAGATCGAGAGATCGTTAGACAAACATTAGACGCCTCAAAGGAGCTCAATCCTTCTGTTCCCGATTCCCTTTGGCAACAGATTGAACAGATGTTCGACGAGAGTTTCGGCCCCTTTGCGATACGGTTTCAACAGACGACAGGAGCTGTGATGGCCAAGGGTTGGGAAGACACAGCCCTCTACCGATACTTTCCCTTGTTGTCCCTAAATGAGGTGGGCGCAAGCGCGTTGCCCGATTGCACTTCCGTAGAGGCATTTCACCGTGAAAACCAACGCCGCTGCCGCCTGTGGCCGCACACTCTTTTGGCATCGACAACCCATGATACAAAAAGAAGCGAAGATGTCAGAGCGCGTATCCATGTCATTGGGGAAATTCCGCAAATCTGGGAGAAAACCGTGCTGCAATGGCGGGAGTGGAATCTCAGCAATAAAATCGACGGCGCTCCTACGGACAATGATGAATACCTCTTGTATCAAACCCTAGTCGGCACTTGGCCGACCCAGCCCATGAAGCGCAAACAATTTGCCCTGTATGTTGACAGAATCAAGAGTTACATGCAAAAAGCGATCAAAGAGGCAAAGTGCGAAACGAGCTGGGTAGAGCCCAATGAGGAATATGAATACGCCATGCAGCAATTCATCCAACGGATCCTTGTCCAGCATTGCCCCTTTATTGCAGACCTTGATACTTTCGTTTTACACATCGCACAATGCGGCATCAACAATGCCTTGTCGCAAATGTTGTTAAAAATTGCCTCGCCGGGGATTCCCGATATCTATCAGGGGGCCGAATCGTGGGTCTGGACTTTAGTCGATCCGGATAATCGACATCCCGTGGATTTTGCCGCATTGAAAAAGCTTGAGAGCCGCCCGATTAGCGAAGAGGCGGTAAAATTTTCCCCAACCCGCAAAGCTTTAAATTATCGAAAACAACAGTCAGACCTTTTTCTCGAAGGAGAATACATTCCCCTTGAGGTCATCGGGACGCGCGAGAGAAACGCGATCGCCTTTTCCCGTGAGTACTCGGACAAGAGAGTCATTGTTCTTGCCGGTCGGTTTTGGACGGAACTTTCAGGGGATGACCCTTGGAAAGAGACTGCTATTGTCCTTGATGAAGGAGATCGGCCGTTGCACAACCTCTTCACCGATTCGATAATCCGCCCAAAAAAGAGAAATGGACAGTGGATGTTAGCGTTAAGTGAAGGATTCGAAGGATTGCCGATCAGTATGCTGGAGCAGCGATGAAAGAAAGTGGATGGCAACTCAATGATGGAGCGAAGGTCGTTCCCGGAAGGGGAGTCTCTTTTCGTGTTTGGGCCCCTCGAGCACGTGCAGTAGCTGTTCATCTCCTTGGACGAGCGGCAGTTCCGATGAAAAAGGTAAAAGATGGCTATTTTCAGGTAGAAGTGAAGGAGGCGAATCCCGGAGACGAGTATGTTTATGTTCTCGATGGCGAGCTTGAACGTCCCGACCCGGTATCTCGCCGGCAGCCTCGCGGCGTCCATGGTCCTTCAGGTGTTCTCGATCCCTCTTCTTTTCAGTGGGATGACGATGATTGGAGGGGATTGCCTCTCGAGCAATACATTCTTTATGAGATCCATACCGGTGCGTTTACACTCGAAGGAACATTCGAGGGCATCCTTTCCAAGCTTCCCTATCTCAAACGGCTGGGTATCACGGCGATCGAGCTCATGCCCGCGGCCTCATTTCCCGGAGAGCGCAATTGGGGATACGATGGGGTCGGCCTTTATGCTCCTCAGGAGAGCTATGGAGGCCCTCTTGGCTTGAAAATCCTAGTCAATGCCTGCCACCTGCAAGGAATCGCTGTCGTTCTCGATGTTGTCTACAATCATCTAGGACCCGAGGGAAATTATCTTGCCGATTTTGGTCCTTACTTTACCGATCGCTACAAAACTCCTTGGGGTGAAGCGATCAATTACGATGAAGCCTATAGCGATCAAGTGAGGCAATTTGTGATCGACAACGCTTTGTATTGGCTGACGGAATACCATATTGATGCTCTGCGGCTTGATGCTGTTCATGCCATCTTTGACTTTAGCGCATGCCATATTCTCGAACAACTGCAATACGCTTTTAGGGAGCAGGCAAGGTGTTTAGGCAGGAAGGCCTACTTAATTGCAGAAAGCGACTTAAATGATGCGCGATTGTTAAGCCCCAAGGAGAAAGGGGGATATCACCTGGATGCTCAATGGAATGATGAGTTCCATCACGCGCTCCACACTTTATTGACAAAGAATTCTAAAGGCTATTTTGCCGACTTTGGAAAGATTTTTCATCTGCAAAAGGCGATGACGGAAGGATTCGTTTACGATGGCCAATGGTCGGCCTATCGCAAGCGTCACTTTGGAAGCTCCTCGAAGCATTTACCCGGTGAAAAATTTGTCGTTTTCATTCAAAACCACGACCAAATCGCCAATGCCTGCCGGGGCAGCACGCTGGCAACCCTTGTGACAACCGACCAACTCAAGACCGCTGCCTATCTTCTCTTCTTCTCTCCAAACATCCCTCTTATCTTTATGGGGCAGGAGTGGGGATCTCAGAGT
Source organism: Waddliaceae bacterium (assembly GCA_049583465.1). Taxonomy (GTDB): domain Bacteria; phylum Chlamydiota; class Chlamydiia; order Chlamydiales; family Waddliaceae; genus JBAUVX01. The sequence continues at coordinate 6,116 of JBAUVX010000155.1, forward strand.
CCCTTTTATTTTTTCACCAGTTTCACAGATTCCGCATTGGCGGCGGCAGTCAGCGAGGGAAGAAAAAAGGAATATGCTTCCCATGGCATTGCAGAAAATTTCCATGATCCGCAAAGCATCGACACTTTTCATGCGTCTAAACTGGATTGGTCGTGGGAGAATGATTCCAAGCATATGCAGATTTTCCAACTCTATCAAAAACTGATCGAGCTGAAAAAACAAAATCTCGCTTTAGTTTCATGCAACAAGGACTCGCTTGACTTCCACTACGATGAAAAGCAGAAGTGGTGCTGCCTTGTCTATTCGGAACCTCAGGAAAAAATAGCTCTAGCTGTCAATCTAAGCCGCTCTCCGCAGCAAATTGGGCAGCTTCCCGGTTATCCTCAGTTAGAAGGGGAAACTATGTCCCCGTGGAGCGTTCAACTATGGACCGGATCGTTTCGCGTAGAAGGGGATTGGAAATGATCTCTTCTACCCTTGGCCGATAGCGATACCGCCAGTTTTTCCATACATTCCGACCGGGCCTATTGATCCTTTCATCATCAGCTCGATCCCAGGTGAAGAGGGGAATGAGTGGAAAATATTCTTGAAGGAGGTTGATGTGAAAATAGCTTTCACTACGATGGCTTGCCCGTAAAATCGCTTTCCGTTGTTCTGCAGTCATCTCTTTTCGATATGTCAAATCCATTTCTGTTGCAAAGGGCCTTGATTCATCAGGCCGCTTGCTCCACCACTGCTGCAGTGTTTCCGTGTCATGGGTTGAGACCGTCGTCATGCTGGCAGGGGGATAGTTTTCAAGAGGAATGTAAGGACCTCCTATCTCCGGATCTCTCTCCCAGCGGATGACTTTGGTTCCAGGAATTCCCAGCCGCAGCAGGCTTTCGCGGACCTCTTTCGGCACCGTTCCCAGATCTTCTCCTATCGGGAGCATTCTACAGTTGTTGAGGAGTTCTTCCAAAATGTGATTCCCTTGGGCAAGCCACTTTCTCTTGAGCCCGGGAGTAAATTTGCCTTCAGCGGCTTTTTTCCCTTTAGGAATCGACCATATGCGGAAAAGTCCCTGAACATGATCTAAACGATAGATGTGATACAATTTAGAGGCAACATCCAGCCTCTGAAGCCACCACTCCAAAACATCGTCAAATCGATCCTGCCAACGATAAATGGGGAATTGCCAATTTTGCCCTCGAGGGATATACCTGTCCGGAGGTGCTCCCGAGGTTAAATCGGAGTAAAAAAGATCCCGGTGCTGCCAAACGTCGGCGCTATCTGTAGAAATCAGTATCGGAATATCTCCTTTGAGAAAGACCCCTTTGTCTTCGGCTTTTTTTTTCACGAGAACCCACTGCCGAAAGCAGAGGTATTGGACAAACTGATGATAATCAAGTTCATGCTTGAATAACTGCGCATCGATGGCTTCTCTGTTTTTATACTGTTTTGGCCATTGCCGCCAGCTGCGCCCTCCCAGCTTCTCTTTGATGGATTTGAATATAGCATAGCCCTTCAACCAAGAGTGTTCTTCGAGAAAATGGCGATAGGGTTTTTTTAGTGAGAGTATTGGAAACATTTCCTTGAAATAAAGACGAAGAAACCGTTCTTTGAGAAGCATCACTTGAGAATAGTCAATATGCCGGGTGTTGCCCAAACGCTTTAGCTTTCGAAGCAAGGGGTTGTCTTTAACTTGATCGAGAGAGGTTAAGCCAAGATGCAGGGGATTCAAAGCAAAAGCCGACATGGCGCTGTAGGGGCTAATCCCCATGCCGGTATCATTGAGAGGGAGAAGCTGAATTGTGTCCAAACCCAGGCGTGCGCTCCAGTTGATCATTGGGATGAGATCGGGAAATTCTCCGATGCCGCAGCTTTTTTTGCTGCATAAGGCAAAAAGGGGAATGCACACTCCGTGATGGTGTTTGATGCCTACCGCTTTCCAGTGAGGTGCTGAGAGCGCTTTTTCTATCCGATGATCTAGGGGCAGAAGCATTTTTTTTCTTTGGCTGAGAGCTTGGATTATGAACCTACGCCATGGGCGAATTGCGATTTTGCGATTTCGGTTGATAATGCGCAGGTACTAGTTTCACCACTCATTT
>JBAUVX010000156.1:0-4000 GCA_049583465.1 Waddliaceae bacterium
TCGAAATCTTTGGCATCAGGCTTCTCGATTTTGGAGAAAATTGCTAGCTCATACGGTGTGTGTCAAACTGAATATGGAATTAGGCAACGAGCCTTTACAGTTTGAAGGTCTCATAACGCATTAACAAATTCGCCCATGGGGTTATTTTCTAATGTCATGTACCCTGAGGGGTCAAGCAAGACCCTATTTGCTCATTCACTGGCGTTTTTAGGAAACGTGACATCCTATTTGTTTTTTGTTCAATTAAAATATCTACTATCATACTTCCGGAAAAAATCGAGGCATTCAAAATCACTTGTGGCTGGGCGAGCCGGTCTTCGAAATACGTTGGGTTGATGCGCGGGTTGTCACCGGGCGTAAGAGGCTGATCGTTCAAGCATTACACCTTCACAGACAAAAAGTCCAGTTAGCCTGATGAACATAATTTTACCCGTCAAAAACTTTTTGCCGCGCCTACTAGGAACGTAGAGCATTTCCAACTGCTAATAACCATTTTGTGAGAGAAAATAAGAATTTTTCGCTAGCAACGAGTTGTAAATTTGTTAAATGTTTAATTTTTTTGTTTTTAATGGACTGATCAATTCCTGTTAAAAGTTCAGCAATCTCTTCAATATCACAATTTTTTTGTGTTCCATTCGGTGTTTCTAGTGCGATACGTTCAGCATTTGAAATTTTACAGAAGATTCTATAAAATAAATCACTGGAATTAGCATCATTTTCATATCGTTTTGTAAGACTCTTATTGAGACTGCAAATAGAATCCTTCAATTTTTCTAAGTCTATCTTGTAAACTAAAGGGTTTTGGAGTTTTTGTAGTGTATCATCTGCAGCTTTCAAAGCTGCATCTAAATCGTACTCTTTATTAGTTTTTAAGGTGTGATCTAATGACCGCATACACATTGACATAGCAAACCCTCTTAGGTAATTATTGTTTTAAACATTGTACGAAAAATGCCTGTTTTGGATAAGGAAATTCATACAGCTCGGCACCGTAAGTTTAAGTCCCGAGCTGATCATAACAAAATTATCCTGAAAATGAAATGAAATCATCTCGGATTTCAGAAATACACTTCATTTCCAACACTTTTTGAGGTAGATGATCTTGCCCATTTGGAAATCGTACCATCTCAATGTAAGGGATGAAATCCCTGCTCTTTGAAGAATCGTCTAAAAATTTTTTTTCCCCCCCGGCTTCTTCAAGTTGTTTTTTTGATTGAAGAGTAAAGCGATATCCTTTACCCCAGTAAATACCTGCAACATTAGGATTTTCCGATACGATATGTAAATAATCTATGTCGACGTCGACCTCCTTTTCCTTGAGCACTCTCATATAGGCATCTATGATTTTAGTTGCAATATGCTTACCTTGATAGTCTTTCTCGACATTGATATCCATGAAATAAGAAATGGTTAACTTCTTAACCTTCTGTTCTGTATTTTCTAGTTTTTGGATTCGAAAAGTAAACAGAGCAACTTCCTTTGCGCCTTCTTTAAGGTAAATGTTAATTTTATGCTCTGTTTTAGATTTTGTTGAATTAGCATTATTATAGCGAAAAATAGTAGGATTTGTTTTGTGGATTTCGTATCCGATATCTGATGCTTGTAGTGCACGAATAAATAGATCTAATAGATCAGATGAAAATCTCATGTCATCTTGACTCGGGTCTTCTTTCTTAGGTTGTTCAGGGTCAACTTGTTGCTTATAAGCAATTTCAGATGATTCGTCATCTGAGTGTTCAAATAATCCAAATGATTCATTATCAGATGATTCGTCATCTGAGTGTTTTAATAAATCTATTGGCGGCTCGGAATTATTCAAAGAATTTTTTATTGAGATACCCATTTTTTAACTCCTTTGATTTGTAGGAATTTATTAATATTTATTAAAATAAAGATTATTTTTATTTCTATATTAACTATTATTAAAATTATTTATGTTTATTGGATAAGGAATATGTTAAATTTCCATAAAAAACCCATACTAGAGTAGATGCGGTGGAGTCAATTACCAATTTGGTACATCTTGGTAGATGTTGGTAGAAAAACACGTCTATGGATAGGAGCCTCTAAACCCGACACATACTTGCTGCTAGGCAGCAACGGCAACAGCACGACCCGGAAGAGCAGGGCATATGACATTAGAAAATTAATTTGAGAAGTTATTTCTGACTTGTGCCAGGAATTCTTTTCGCATCTTAAGGCATTGCACGCCATCGCAAACGATGAAGATTTTTTAAAGACTCACGCGGAAGTTCCGTCAAATCATAAGCTTTTAAGGCCTGTCCCATTAAAGGAGGGGATTAATTTCATAAATACGCGCAATCAGCTTGAAAAGAAAAGAAGCGTGATTATAGAACAATTTGCTTTTATGACCCCATTCAAAGATTTGCAAAAGAAGTTCGTTGAAACTATCCGGGTTGAGTGTTTTTAGAAAATCGTCAACTACCATTGAGTCCGGCACCCTGTTTTTCTTTACCTCGAGAAAGGTTGCAAAGCTCTGTAAGCAGTCGCATTCCATTCCTTTAAATTTTGTATTTAGGGAGTTTTTTGATGATACTCTAAACACACAAGCAGAAAAAGCCCGCATCAGAAGAGAGACATGAGAATAACTAGTTTTGTTTTTTTGACGAAGTTTAATATGACGAAGAAATCGATCAAATATTGCTATGTCAACGTTAGGTAAAAATTTTTTGCTGATTTCAAGCTTGCTGTTTTTGGGAAGGTCGTATAGCAATCTGTATTGTTCTTTGTTTGTGAAGATAATCTTATTCAACCTTCATTTATGCAAAGGACAGTTTTTTTTGTCATCAATTTTTTTTCTTACTGCGGAAAAAGAATAATCTTTTTTTTTAAACTAGACCTCTCCTCTATAAAATCCTTCGCCCATAATTGCTGCGTTGCTATTACAGGAGATAGAAATCACTTGAATTTAAACTATAAATTCAGAATAATCATTAGTTAAACTATAAATTCAGTATAATCATTAGTTATAATCACATTCGCTTCACCTTCACATACAGATTAGTAATTGTGGGGTTGATAAAGATAAAAATTTAATTTTAAAACAGGAGAACTTTAATGACAAGCCTTATAAATTTTCTTGATGCCAATAAAAAACCCACCTGTGCGACTGACTTTTCTTCCTCAAATCGTGCCTATGCTAAACGACAGAAAGCAGAAAGGGAAAATTCTCATCGGATTATCTCTATTAGTCGTGATTGCTTAGCAATAATCCTCAAATATCTACCTTCAAACGAACTATTCTTTCCTTTTCAAGTTTCTAAGGATTGGCAGAAGGCAAGTGTGACAGTGATCAAGCATACAGATCTTAGATTAATGGATATCTTTAAAACAGGAAAATGTGCGATCTATTTTGCTAAAACTTACCCACTTAATAAATTAGATTTTTCCACATGTAATCTTTTTCATAAAAATCATATAACAGACGAGCTCCTGATTGACTTGACAAATAGTTCAACAAATACATGGAAAGTTCTATCTATTAAACTTACCGGAAATAAAAAACTTACTGATAGAAGCCTTATAAAGATCAAAGATTTTAAAGAACTCAAGGAATTAGATCTCACAAGAACACAAATCACCGATGGAGGCCTTGCCCAAATTCTTCCCCATTTACCAAAACTGGAAAAATTGATCCTATCTCAATGCAGGAACATTACCCACATAGGTACTGAAAGTATTGCCAACCTTAAAGAACTCAAGGAATTAGATCTCGCAAGAACACAAATCACCGATGAAGGCCTTGCCCAAATTCTTCCCCATGTACCAAAACTGGAAGTATTGAACCTAAATGAATGCGAGGTGAGACGGTATCGGTTGATTGGACAGAAATGAGGCAAAACTTAGTTATAACCCACATTCCGCACCCCTTTACCAGCTGGAATAGATTTTTTCAAAAGGAGCTCCTAGAATAGCAAGCACATGTGATCGAACAGGATTGAGATTTAGGACAATTTCTTTGATGTTAAATCGAGTTCTA
>JBAUVX010000157.1:0-5354 GCA_049583465.1 Waddliaceae bacterium
ATAAATAGTTCACCCATCGAAATACACATGACTGAAACACAGAGGCACAGAGGACACAGAGAGAATTTGCACACAAACCAGTTAACACAGGCGATTACTGGAGCTGCTATCGAAGTCCACAAGCGACTGGGACCGGGATTGCTTGAGCCAGCATATCGAGCTTGTTTAGCGTATGAGCTTAGGAAACGGGAGTTTGACGTAATAGTAGAAAAACCGGTGCCTGTCTTTTATGATGAAGTTCAATTGGAATGTGGCTTCCGAGCTGACTTATTGATCAATCTCTTTGAATACATGCCATGCTCTAGGACCCCGAGGATGTGGTGTCTCCTGTCACTAACGGATCCCACCATGTTGCCTTCTACTCGCAAAACAGTATCGGCCATCCTGACTAGTTCAAAGATTACGGGGCTCAATCACTTCAGCTTGCGCTTACGGCCTGCCTCCAAGGACTCAAGACTCGATATAGAATCCGACTGATCATCGGTTTTCTAACAGGACCTTCACCTGCCGGAGAATGTGCGCCTCATGGCGCACTTAGCGGCTTTCCCCTGAAAATTTCCTTCTGCTGATGACACAAAAAAACTCCGGTGCCGGCCATGCACCTTTGCCTAAAGCTATGATCCACCATCAAGTTTCTTGCCTCCTTCCTTTCAAAAAGCCTTCTCCAATATCATTTGCGTGTCAGGTAAGGGATTCAAGCTTTCCCCTGCGTGGTCTCCGACTAAGCGGGCCAACAATATATTGTACTTACACCGACTGATCAGTTTGCGTTGCGGGGTAATCCACCACAAAGTCGACGATCTTCTGCAAATTCATTGTTCCCGGCATCCGTCCCGAATCCTTAAAAGGATCGTAAAACTGAGAAGAGATCTATTCATCTCGAGACTTACGCAATAAGGCCATTATTCATGGCTCTTCTTCTCGTTTTCAACAGAGTTATCAACATAGTTTTTTTCACATGCTACAGAAAATCAAAGGATGGCAGCCCTTCCCTCCCCCTAATTGAAAAATCTATGTAAAGCATTAACAAGCAAGAGGTTTGTATCAATTATTTTTTGAAAAAAATTCCTCATTTGCACCTTCTTTTCATAACCGGAAAGGTAAAACAGTTTTTTATTAAGCAAGATATCATCAAATTTTCCACAAAATTAGCACCCTGTAGTTGCTGATTTGTGCAACAACGCCCAACAAAGCTGCTCTTCGATACAAATTCATTATGAACCTATCTCACTAAACTATTTTTGCCGATTTCTTGCCTCTTGGGCTGATTTTGCGCTCAATTTTTCACTCAACTTTCATAAGTTGAGATCAAAATTCATCACAAAATCGGCTGAAAAGCGTTTAGTGAGATAGGTTCATAGACCCGTATTTTTTTTCTCGGCATCCACAGATTTAGGCCGGAAATGGGAAAAAAGCTGACAAATTTTTTGAAAGTGTGCTAGAAAATGAGAGAAGGGTGAGGCAGCGAGACTTTTAGGCCAACAACCCGGGTTAAAAAAGTAAAATGTGAGGTAAAAAATGACTCTTTCCGGTCCGAGCCCCCTTGGAGGAGGCCATCATCGCATCAATTTGGGAGAGAAGTTTCCCCTTTCCGAAGTTCTCAAAAAAACAATGAACAGGTGTGTTCTTCGTCGATTCCCACAGAAAAAGGAAGCAGCAGCAAAACCATTCAGCTACAGAGCCTCATTAGAAAGTCCGCGCAGTGCTCGTCGCGTCAGTGATCTTGGAGCCCATTCCTTGTTGCGTTCTTAGCATTTATACTCGGGGTTCGGATTTCTTTTTAGGCAGTGTGCCGAGAAGCTGAACGAAATAGGTCCGCAACCCGGGGTTTATTACCCAAAAACGCTCAATTGGCATTTAGGCAACTCGAAAGCTTGCATCACTTTAATTGAGTATAAACCCGGGCTATAAGCAATGACCTCCCAGATGAAACCTCTCGATAAACTCAGCAAATACGACCTGGTGACTCCGGACGGTGCCATCACCAATTTTCAACTCATTGATGAAAAACAGGCCGAAGCCATTGTCTTCATCGAAAATATTTCCCCGGAATTCGTTGGTTTCGACATTGAACCTGAATATGTTTTTTTTAATATTAAGAGTACTTTAGCCCAAGTTGGCGTAGACGGGTGCGGGCAGGAATATGAGTTAGACCGCAAAAATCGCTGTGCCCAAGTGAGGCTTTTATTGAAGGGAATCGGCAAGATCGGAAGGGAGATGCTAAAACTGCTCCAAGCCGGTGCGACGATAGGGAAATTATTCGCCGCAGATCAACGCCGACGGGTGCGGGATCCTTTTTACCTCTCCCGCATGTTTGGCCGATCCGATCGCTGGGGAAGACCCTTGCTCTCTTTGGGAGGATTACATGGCAGTACCGATTTGATTCTCGACAAAGTAGAGGGACGGACAATTGCCTATCTTACGCTTCAAAATGGCCGATTGGACTATGAAGATTCAATTGACGGCTTTTTGCCGACATTAGCAAAAGCTCTTCTCGCCGACCTTCCGATGCGGGAGATCGTCGGACTCCATCTAAAATGGAGGTCCATGGTCCCTCATAACATTGGAGAAGACCGGATTCTTCTTGTCCGCACCCTTCCCTTGCATATTCGAACAGTCTTTGCGCGCGTTGCCGCTGAACTGCTTTCAGAAGGCTACCAACACACCTCCGCGTGTATTCTCCAGCCCGACACTCATGCATCGGGAGATATCTATGAGCTTTTCGGGAAGAGTGTAAGGGAACTGACAGACATTCCTCTTGAGTTCTATACATTGGAACCTTATCGAGAGCACGTCTTTTTTGAAGACCGCGATCAACTGCAGACATCTCTCGAAGATCCCAACGCACTATTTACTGCCTTTGAAACGGCGCCTCTTCCTATCGATCAAAATGTTGCTGTTTACATTGCGAAAGGAGAACAACTGCTAAACCTTAAAAAAAAAGACTGGGTGGCACGAGCGCCAAAACGGCATGATTTTCCCGGGCCTACCCATGGGGAACGACAAGGATTAATGGTGGAACGCTACATTGAACAACAAGCAACCTATCCCTTTCTTAAAGGCATTGACGACGGGAACATTTCCAGCCAAGGAATTTTGCTTTGCCGCTATTTTCCTACCCCTCTCATGAAAAGAATGCTGCTAAGCAATCAAGTGCAAAGATATCTGAAAGGAATCTATTTTCAATTCCCCTCCCTCTCCTACAACGGTTTTTTTTCTTCGGAAGACCGGGCTCTTTTGCACGATCTCAATAAGTTTGCCATCCCTGTTTTCTGGGTGGATCAATTGACGCAAAGCATTCTCCAATTCATCCAAAAACCCGATCGCGACTCGGGGATGTTTGTTCCTATCAATCAAGTCGATACCTTTTTGAAAGCCACGATATTCGGTATTTACGGCTCGAATTTACTTGCACAAAAATTTGACCGGGAACTCCGCACGTTGTTTCAAAGCCTGCTTGAATTACGAAACAGCACCAACCACCTTCTCATGAATAAACAAACTCCTTTAGCACTCTTGACGGGTGGAGGACCGGGTGCAATGGAAGTCGGCAATCGCGTTGCAAAGGAGCTCAACATCTTATCTTGCGCCAATATCGTTGACTTTCGGCAGCCCGAAAGTGAAATGGTGATGTACGAACAAAGGCAAAACCCCTATATTGAAGCCAAAATGACCTATCGACTGGATAAACTGGTGGAGAGGCAGGCAGAATTCAACCTTGACTTTCCCATCTTTGTCATGGGAGGAATCGGGACAGACTTTGAGCTCTGCTTAGAAGAGGTCAGAAGGAAGGTGGGAGCCGTTCCCCTAACCCCGGTCCTTTTAATGGGGGAAAAATCCTACTGGAAATCAAAGTTGACCGAGCGTTTCCGATGCAACGTCAAGAGCGGAACGATTAAAGGGTCTGAATGGTTAAGCAATTGTTTTTATTGTGCAAAAAATGCCGAGCAAGCTCTTAAAGTGTATGAGGCCTATTTTAACGGAAATCTCCCTATCGGCATCGACGGCCCTGTGTATGACGAGGGATTTGCATCATGATCATCACGTTTCCAAACCCGGGTTTCCAAGACTCAATCACGCAAACGCCATGAAGAGGCATTAGTACCCATAAGTGATGCGAAAACCAAAGTAATTTGTCGGTTCATTGCAAAACTGTCCATCGAACGAGTAGCCATCGTGATATTCAATAAATAGACGCCATCTTTCCCGATAAGCCCAACATTTTTCAATCTCATATCCAAGGGCATACGTCGCATCAACATGTCGTTTAAAATCAGTCTTATACCGAAAATACATCGCGTAAAAGGGACGTCCGGCGAGTTTATGGCAACAATTGCAAAATCCCAAGCTTTGAAGGCGAACCTCCAACCCGGCGTCTGCGGAAAATTTGCTGCAAGGGAATGACTTATCTTGATGGACGATATACCCAACCCCGGCAAAGAGCCTGATTTGCTTCGTCAAATAATACGAGGCAAAGAAATCCACCGTTTCGGAACTTGGGTTGAGACGTTTAAGATTGGGATTATTGACCATATATTCATCGCCAAGATGGGAAGAAACGTGAAAAACACGTAAGCGAAATGACCATTTGCAAAAAGCATAAGTCAGGGGAAGTCCTACATAATAATCGGCATTAATGAGAGGAAGGCTCTCGTATGGAGAAGAAAAATCATCAGGATCAAAAATAGCCCAAACTGCTCCATCAAGATCAATCTGAAGCATCCCGTGACAAGGTCCAATATCAAACCATCGATAAAGAGGAATCGTTGACCAAAACGAGACGGGAATCACATTTTTCGTGATAGCTCTGTCATTAAATCTCCTACCGAACGAGTACGTGAGTTGCCGGGGATCCGCAACAAACGGACGAAACAACGGAGGATCAGCAGGGAGCCAAACTCCCCGAAGACCGCAATCGAAAGCAGATTGTGAATCGGGATGGCGAGATATCGGCCTTCCGCAGCGAAATCTTTTTGCAACGAAAACGACAGGTGTCTCTTCCATCGATTCTTGCTCGCTAAGTTCCTCATCGTTAGCTGCATTCAGAGTAGAACAGCACAACAGAACCAGAGCGAAAGCCCAACTCATTTTCTTCAATCGAACACTCATCCTACTCCCTATCGAAAACATGCCGATCTATTTTCACCAATACAAAAATCGACAAAAAGAAAAAAGAATATTTTTTTTAATCGACTGTGCAATTTTTTTTTTAACCCGGGAGGCTCTTGCATAAATCATCTCTAATTCCTTAAGGCTAAGAACTTACGTAATTTTGAAAAAAGTTAATTCGCTTAAACCCCGGGTTGCGGCCTATTTCCCGGCAGCGGGTTTTTTTAGGCGCGTAGATACAAGCT
>JBAUVX010000158.1:0-10790 GCA_049583465.1 Waddliaceae bacterium
TTCCTAAGCTCATACGCTAAACATGCTCGATATGCTGACTCAAGCAACCCCGGTCCCAACCGCTTGTGGACTTCGATAGCAGCTCCAATAATCGCCTGTGTTAATTGGTTTGTCTGCAGGTTCTCTCCGTGTCCTCTGTGCCTCTGTGTTTCGGTCATGTGTATTTCATAGTTAAGAGGCTGCTTCAGGAACGTTTAGCGACTACCTTAGGGGCTTTTAGCGACACTCTTCATTCAATAGATGGTCTACCTATGCCGGTCCCGCAACATGCGGAATGTGGGTTTGAATGTGTATATAGGCAATGATGGGATATTTTTCCAGATGATGATCGTGTTGCACTTTAATTGCCTTGCTTACAACCCCGGCACTTCTGCACTGACCATCTTTTTCAATTCTTTGAATCTAGACTCTACGGTCTCTAGGCACTTAGCTGCTGCTTTAAGATCTTTTTCCTTTATAGCCTCTTCCGTTTGGATCACAGCACTCTGCAAGGCAGAAACATAGACACTGCTCGCAGCGCCCTTTAAAGAATGAATCTGTTCGCGGGCAATAAGAAAATTGTCATTTGAAAGGGCTTCATGCAATGTATCAATGTGTTTTTGCCCATCTTTAAGAAAAACGTGAATAATTTGATGAAAGAGTTCTTTATCTCCTTGGAGATTGTCCAACAATCGTGATTGATCGAATAGCTCCTCTCTTGAGTACGAGGGACTTTCTTCCTTTTTCAACGGCTGTTCCTCCTTTTGCAACTTCGGCTGGAGATTACGCTCTATTACCAGAGAGAGTTCCTGAGGATCAAGGGGTTTAGGGATATAGTCGTTCATCCCGGCTTCCAAGCACCTCTCGCGATCTTTTACCAGAGCATGAGCTGTTAATGCAATAATGGGAACATCATGGTCGATCACACTACTAGTTGGATTGCGAATGATTTTCGTTGCTGCCATGCCATCCATGTGAGGCATCTGGATGTCCAGAAGAACAAGGTCGTAAACGGCTTTACTCAGCACATTGATTGTTTCAAAGCCATTCGATACCACGTCGACGTCATAGCCGAGTTTTTCCAGATATTTCACCGCTACCAGTTGGTTGGTGATGTTGTCATCGGCAACTAAAACTTTTATTTTTTGGTTGTCTTTTGGTTCTTGAGCTTTACTGTGATCCATGCCAATTTTCTGCGGGGTAATGTCGCCCGCTTCCGGCTCAGGAACAAACACATGCATCAGGCAATTAAATAACTCTGATTGCCCAATAGGCCTGATCAAATAGCGGTCAAACTTGATGCTTTGGGAATGGATGCCAAAACCCTGCTGCCCCAAAGAGGTAATCATCACCAGAGGCAAATGGGAACGCAAGTGATTGTTTTGTATCAATCGTTCATACTTCTCTTTATCTTCTCTCTGGGATGGCATCTCTAAAATAAGAAGATCGAAAGGAGGAACCGGTTGATTTGCCGAGTGGAGGATCGTCAAGGCTGTATCGACATCCGGCATTTCTTTGGGAATACAAGACCATGAAAGAAGCATTTTCATGATCAAGTCCCGTTCCCGATCATTGCTGTCCACGACTAAAATGTGTTTGCCTTGAATGTTTTCCGGAATCACGGCGGCATCCTGTCTACCCTCTTCCTGTTTGAGAAAAGTTGCTGTAAACCAAAAGGTTGATCCCTTTCCTTTTTCACTCTGTACGTGAATTGATCCTCCCATTGTTTCCACCAATTTTTTAGAAATAGCGAGGCCAAGGCCAGTTCCCCCGTATTCACGCGATGTTGAAGAGTCCGCTTGAGAAAAGGGTTTAAAAAGAAGGTTATGACGCTCTCCGGAGATGCCGATTCCCGAATCTGTCACCGCAAAACGGAGGACCACCTGACGGTCGGTTTCCTCCTCTACAGTGATGTCAATGTGCACCCGGCCTTCGGATGTGAATTTGATCGCATTGTCAATAAGATTTGTCAGCACCTGACGCAATCTCACAGGATCTCCTAGAAGAAGGCAGGGGGCATCTGCTCGGATGTCGCACAAGTATCCTAAGCCTTTTTGTTGGGCTTTGACGGCCAATGCACTATTGAGTTCTTCCAGGGTCTGCCTGAGATCGAAATCAATTGTTTCTACGTCTAACTTCCCCGCCTCAATTTTTGAAAAATCAAGAATGTCATTGATGATTGTCATTAAATCTTTACCGCAATAAGCAATCCGTTGGGAGTATTCCCGTTGCTCCATCGTCAAATCAGTGTCTAAAAGAAATGCATTAAGGCCAATGATCCCGTTTATGGGGGTGCGGATATCGTGGCTCATATTGGCTAGAAATTCGCCTTTTGCCCGATCTGCTCCTTCTGCATATATTTTGGCTTCAATTAGCGCTTTTTCACTTTCAACGCGCGTTGTAATATCGTTGAAGGTGACGACTAACCCGACAATCGTACTATCATTTCCGATCGGTGTACTTGTATACCGCACAGGAAAAGTCGTCCCATCTTTTTTGCGAAACATTTCACTCTCGATAGTATGCGATTGACCATCATGGAGGGGTCCATAGATTTTCGTATCCAGAAAGGGGAGCTCAAGTCCATCGGCGGTGATCACACGGATGAATTTGCTGCAAGGGATATGGATGAGTTTCTCTGCATCATCATATCCAAGCATCCGCAACGCAGAGTCATTAATAAATGTCAACTCACCGTTCATATTGGTGCCGAAAATTCCCTCTCCGGCTGCCTTAAGAATTAAACTCGAGCGTTCTTCGCTTTCTAATAGCGATTGAGTGATCGCTGACATACTGCGATCGACTATGGTAATGACAATTGCGATGCCCATAATTATGCAGGTGACGACTGCTATCGCTATACTCATGTATAACGGATTGAGTATCGGAGAAGTAATTGCCAGAGCTTCTTCACGAGGGTAGAATTGAGCAGCTTCCATCGCAGTATAGTGCATACAAATGACAGCAGCTCCCATCACCAAGGCACAAGCGACTTTCCATAGTATCCTGTGCTTTCCCAGCTTCCTAGAAAAAACAAACTTGAGGTAAAGAGATAAAGTCGCAAGCACGTAGGCGGCCAACAGCGAGAGAGCAAAGATAGAGGGAATGTAACCCATCATGGTCCCGCTCATCCGCATCGCTTCCATGCCGGTGTAGTGCATCCCTCCTATACCTGCTGCCATAAGAAGCCCTGCGACATTGATGTTCCAAAATGCGAAGTCTTTTCGATTCATGTAGTACAAAGCCATCACACTGGCGAAAATTGCAGGGATCATGGAGATAATGGTGATCTCTAAATCATAGGACACACTGATCGGAAGAGTAAAAGCCAGCATCCCGATGAAATGCATGGCCCATATCCCGGAGCCCATTGCGATAGCTCCAAAGCCAAGCCAGGTCAGCCGAGTGCCGCTGTTTTTCGCTGCAGCCATCCTATTGACAACCTCTAGAGCGACATACCCCGCTAAAGAGGCGACCAGAAACGAAATGATGACAAGTACCGGATCGTAGTAACCCGAGAGAGTTGTTCCTAGATCAGCGTTAGGATCAATAAACCGCCAGAAAAACATGGCTGTTCCTCCTTATATCTTTTGAGGAGAGGCTCGAGGGGAACTATTTAGGGCTTGAATTGAGCTGAATTTCTTGAATTAATGGTCTCTAAGCTAAAAAAATGTTGTAGATAACTATCTTACCCCTTATTTATTATAATAAAAAGATTATTTTTAATAAAGCCCCCTCTCTTGCAAAGTGAGGTGCTCAGAAGGTGTTTACAAAGTCATGGATGGACAGGTTAACTTTGTAATCACCCTCCGGCCATGGAAATCAGGAAGGTGGACTCATGTCTAATTCCCTCACTCACCCCCTTCTTTCTTTAGGGTTGAGCAAACCCCTAGAAACCTTTGCATCAAAGGTGTTGCTCATCGATGATCAAGAAATCGTCGGCAAAGCTATCGAGGGGATGCTGGACAAGACAAAGGATATTTCCTTTTTCTTCTGCTCGGATCCTTCTAAAGGCCTAGATATGGCAAATCGACTATTTCCTACGGTGATTTTGCTGGATTTATTCATGCCCACTATCGACGGCCTGACTCTTTTACGAAAATTTCGGGCCAATCAAACAACCAAGGATGTTCCAATTATTGTGCTTTCAAGCGAGGAAGATCCCGTCACCAAAGCCGCTTCCTTTGCCCAAGGGGCGAATGATTACCTGATTAAACTACCCGACAAGGTCGAGCTCATTGCACGGATTCGTCATCATTCTGCCGCCCACATCCGTTTACTCGAAAGAAACCAGGCGTATGAAAGGCTTCAAGAGAGTCAGGAACAGCTTAAGCATGAGTTAGACGAGGGGGCAAGTTTTGTCCGTTCCATGCTTCCTCCGCCGATGGTCAGCCCCTTTCGCATCTCCTGGCAATTTATTCCCAGTCAGCAGCTCGGCGGCGATGCTTTTGGCTATCACTGGGTGGACCGGGATCATCTGGCTATCTATCTCCTTGATGTATGCGGGCATGGCATTGGTGCTGCCTTGCTTTCCGTTTCGGTCTTGACGATGTTGCGTTTTCAACAGCTCGCCGATGTAAACTTTTTAAGCCCTAGGGAGGTGATCCGGGGACTGAGCCAAGTGTTCTTGATGAGAGAACAAAACTATACGTTTTTCACCCTCTGGTATGGGGTTGTCTCTAAATCTAAAAGGAAGTTAGTGTTTTGCAATGGAGGACATCCTCCGGCGATTTTGATCACAGGAGATTCGCAAGCGACGCGCGAGGTGTTCTTGCTTTCTTCTCAAGGTCCGGTTATTGGAATGGATCCCAATGCTGTTTACTCCAATCAAGAGTATGCCATTAAAAGGGACAATAAGCTGTTTGTGTTCAGTGATGGTACGTACGAAATTGAGAAGAAAGATAATGAATTTATGGATATTGATGAATATGTAAGCATTGTCCGGAAGGTAGCCGAAGAAGACGATCCAATCGAGAAGCTGCTTCTGTATGCAGAAAATTTGGAGAAAAACGAAAGTTTTAGAGATGACTATTCAATGATCCAGTTCATCCTTCCTTGAACCTATCCTCGCTGAACGAATAGCAATTGACGGAAGGTGTCAAAGCTGCGTTGTATTCACCCCTCACTTTGGAGAGCGGGTGGGGAGTTTGATACGGATTTCGGTAAAGCTATTCTCGTTGTCTGTCGAAGAGTGGATAGCAAGTTGCCCTCCATGTTCGTGGACGATCAGATCGCGGCTCAGGGATAGGCCAAGGCCCGTACCTATTCCCAACGGTTTTGTAGTAAAGAATTGCGTTGATACATGATCAATGATTTCTTCAGGGATTCCGGATCCATTGTCGCGAATCAAAATGTCGACAAACCCCTTTTCCTGCTTTGTTGTCAGGGTGACAGCGGGAACAAATCGTCCATCGGTAGTTGTTTTCTTCTCATTGGAAAAATACAGCGCATTTTGGATGATATTGAAGAAGACGCGGAAAAGATCCTGGGGGAATGCCTCGATTTTTGGGATCGTTTGATCGAAATGCTCTTCAATATTGACGGTAAATGCTTCATTTTTTGAAAGAAAATTCTCGTGAGCGATTTCGGAGGATTCGTGTAACAAATCGTTAACATTGACGAGGGCGAGTTTTCCTTTTCTCATCTGACCGTGCTCTAGCATCAAGTCGACAATTTTCTTAATCTTTGCACCATTCTCATTGATTTCCTTAGTCATATCGCACACCTTTCCAATGGAGTGTGCCAACACTTTCACGTCGAGATCTGTCCGTTGTTTTTTTATCTCTTCGACTGTCTCTTTAAGTTGGTCAATGACGACTTCTGAAAAATGATTGACGGCATTGAGAGGGTCTTGAATTTCTTGCGCCACACCTTGATTAAAAAGACCTAACGCCGAAAGCTTCTCTTGCTGTACCATTTGCTTTTGCACGTGATGGAGTTTTTCGACGACACGCTCTAGTTCTTCGTTTTTTGTTGTTAGTTCTATCGAGCGCTCCTCGACTTTTTTTTCGAGAGCATTTTGATAATTCCCTAGTTCTTCCATCGTCTGTTTGAGATGGGCAAAGAGGCTGGCATTGTCGATCGCAATGGCAAATTCCGGTGATAGCAATTGAAGCATTTCAACACGATTTTGGGTGAAAGCATTATTCTTCTCGGCATTTTCCAAGTAGAGGATCCCTATAAGCCTCCCTTTGTGGATGAGAGGAAGACACAAGATCGATTGCACTTGATTCTTAACAATGTAGGGATCGTTCACAAATAACCCCTCTTGGCAGACAGAAGGCAAGACAAGAGGTTCTTTCACCTTTTCGACATAAGAAACGGCTTTTAGGCAAAGCGAGCCGCTTTTTTCATCAAGAGGCAAAGACCTCAGCAAGATGGCTCGCTGGCTTCTGTTGTCCCATTCACCCATAACAACCAGCCTGCCTTGTTTTGATAGCAGTAAAAATGCCTTGTCCGCTGCAGTTGCAGGCACTGTGTTTTTCATCAAATGATCGATTATTTGATCGACGACCAGTTTACGGGGGATCTTTCGAGATATCTTAATGACTTCCATGAGGTCGATATCGGACGTTTTCTTTCCGTTCTTCCTGCTTAATTCGGGATGATGCAGCATGCTCGGATAGTTTGTTTTGAGCAATTGGACTTTAACCCGAGCTCCCCATTGGTGATAGCCCCAGAGAGCTTCGAGAAGAAAAGTTTCCGCAATCTCTTTTCTTCCTTTTTCTAGCTGATATTTTCCCGCCAGCTCATTCGCAATTGCCTCATCGTGGATAAAGTGATCGGTACGTGCTTTATCAATAGCTTCAAGGTAGAGGTCTAAAATATTTTCTTTAGATTGCAGGAGTCTCTCATACTCGGCTTTTGCTAAAGGGTAATAGTGGCGTTTATTGACGGGATATCGCTCTGACCATTCTTTCAAGAGTTTGAGATTCTTCCGCATGGTTTTGAGGCTCTTTTTTTGTTCTTTAGGGGTCTGATTGGGATAAAGAGCAGCTAAAATCAAGCATTCAAGATAGTGTGTGTGTACCCATACTTGGAAATTTACCCGAGAAATTAAGTGATTTTTCCCTTTTTCCAGCCAACTCTTGGCTTGTTGATAGTCTTCATGCAAAAAACACAAATTCGCTTGGCAAATGCCAATGGCGACATTCAAATAAAAATCACCGCTTTCTAGGTAGTGGTTCCATAGTTTTTCCGTATCAAATTGCTCGTCGGAGAGGGTGTGGGGTCCTTTTGATTTTCCCTGTAATGCAAGAAAGTAGCGACGTAGCACAATCGAAAATTCTGTTGGGAATGCCTTGTGGTATCTTTTGTTGAAAGAGTAGGCTCTTTCCGTCTTTTGCAGGAGTTGGTTGATGGATTCTCCCGAAAATATCCCAATCCAACACACCATGAAGAGGGCATATCCACTAAAGATGAGATCGCCGGCCGCTACCCCTTTTTCATAAGCTTCCATCAGCATGTGATTACATTGTTCGAGGGTGTGTTTTCTGTCCGCAACAAAGGCAGAAAAGGTATACAGGGGAAAGTGTTCGATCGTTCGATAGGCATGCTGATCAGCAAGCTTGATAGCAAGTGTAGCAAGGTCAAAGCTAAGGTCATAGTTCTTGAGGAGCCAAGGAGACATAACGCTGACGACGGCAAGACCGACGACAGTGTATGGGGATATTCCATGGGCTGTAAGCATCAGCAAGCGGATACAGACGACAAAAAATAAGGGAAGGTTGGCAATTTTTGCCGGTATAACCATTGCCGCCAAAAGCCCTGAAACCATGAGCATCCGGCTGTCGGTCATTGGAGGCAGATTTTCAATGGCTTCGGGAGGATAGCGATATAAAAACCAGCGGAGACGAAGCAGTTCTTTCCATAAAACAAAGGGAGTGATTTTTTTGGGGAGCTTATACCCGAACCATTCAAGAGCTTCCGAGGCCTTGTTGATGGCTAGCTCGTATTGATGCTTCATTTGATAGAGATCGTTGCACCGTATCAAGATTTTCACTTTATCTTCCATTGTCTTCGCTTTGGGGAGTGTTTCTTGATAGATTTGATGTGATCGGTCGATTTCTCCAATGTGATAATAACACTCGGCTAGTTCGACACTTAGAGCGTACCAAAGATCGTACTCGGATTCTTTTTGCTCTGCGGTCAGCCATTTTAATCCCTGAAGAGCAAAGGTTAACGCCGGATAAAATGAAGAGGCGTTTTTCGCTTTTTCAGAAGCTTGAAGATTCAACTGTGCGTAGGTGAGGGTTTCTTTAGGATCTGCAGCCGGATCCGACGCGTGGTTAAGATGATAGACAATGGTGAATAGCTCCTCTTCAAGATCCTCTTTGCCGGTTGCAGCGAGCAGGCGTTTTCCGACTTCATAATGAACGGTCTGCTTCTCTTTGTCCGACATCAGATCATAGGCCGTTTGCTGCACGCGATCGTGGGCAAATTTGAAGGACAGATTGACGTTTTCGTAGCGATAGAAAGACTTGACTGTTTCGTCATATTCTGAAAAGAATTCATAAGTGTCTCCAATAGGGATAATCATCCCTTTCTCGACGGGAATGCGTAGAAGTTTGACAACTTCCGGCTCTTCTTTTGCGACGACCTCAGCCAAAGTGTTTAAGTTAAAGATATTTCCCAGGGCGGCGGCAATTTTCAGCACTTGCTGCGCCTCCTCTGATGTCTTGCTGATCGACAGGCTGAGCAGCTCCACGACATTATTGGTCGCTTCAATGAGTCTCAGAGAGTCCACACTCCACTCCCATTGTTTTGATTGCCCGTCGAAGTTGACCTGTTTGTTGATATAAAGAGTTTTCATGATCTCTTTTACGAAATAAGGATTCCCCTCGGTTTTTTCTTTGATGATATGGGCAAATTCTTTGAGCCTAGGTGTTGACTGATAAAAGGTATCGGAAAGCAGCTCAGCAATGTGCCGCTGCTCTAAAGGGGGAAGATCAATGTTGACCACCCGTCCGGTAATTTTATCGATTTCTTCAATAGCCAGGGATAAAGGATGATTAGAAGGGACTTCATTCTGACGATAAGCTCCTAAAATCAATAAGTGGTTGATTTGCGGATCCCTCATCAAAGATTTGAGCAATTTTATCGATCCAAAGTCGATCCATTGAAGGTCATCTAAGAACAAAATAAGGGGATGATTTTTGGAAATGAAGGTGCGGATAAAGGCAAGAAAGGCTGCATCAAAACGTTCGCGTGTTTCTCTGGGGGGCAAATGCGGCAAGGGCTTTTGTTTTCCAATAACCGCTTCTAGATCGGGGATCACGTCAATAATCGCTTGCCCGTTGGCTCCCAAGGATTTTAAAATTTTGTTTTTCCACTCTGCAACTGTGTTTTCAGGTTCGGATAAAATCTGTCTTACTAGCTGTTCAAAGGCTTCAATGATGGCAGTGCGAAAGATGTTTCGTTTAAACTGCTCGAATTTTCCCGTAATAAAAAAACCGGCAACCTGGGACAGAGGTTTTTGCACCTCTTGAATGAGGACTGATTTTCCGATGCCTGCCGGGCCGCGCACTAGGACAAGCCGGCATTTTCCCTCGACTGTTTTTTCAAAAGTCTTGTACAGGGTTTGTATCTGTTCTCGACGACCGTATAACTTTTCCGGGATGTAAAGGTATTCATATTGGTCTTTTGTGCAAAGAGAAAATGTCTCGATGATTCCCTTCTGTTGCAGCTGCTGTAAGCAGTTCTCTAGATCGAAAAATAAGCCGCTCGCACTCTTATATCGATTTTCTCCATCCTTTTCCAGGAGTTTTAAAATGAGTTTCGAAAGCATCAAAGGAATTTTTTGATTAATTTCATGGGGAGGGATGGGATCTTTTGCAATATGGAAATGAATTAACTCCAAAGGGTTAGAAGAGTTAAAGGGAAGCTGTCCTGTAAATATTTCATAGAGAACGACCCCTAACGAGTAAAAGTCTGAGCGATAGGTGATTTCTCGACTCATTCTCCCTGTTTGTTCCGGAGAGATATAGGCCAGCGTCCCTTCCATGAGCTCTGGAGGCTTGACTGATATTCTTTCTCTTTCCAAGCGTGTGCTTAGACCAAAGTCGATGATTTTAATCGCCTTTTTGTCGGGTTGAATGATGATATTTTGAGGTTGAATGTCTTTGTGGATGACGTGGGCGGAATGGATCGCTTGCAAACATTTTGCGATGTTGATCGCAATACGCAAGCCTGTCGTAATGTCAAGGGTTCTTGCTCGGATCAGCCGGCTTAGAGAAATCCCTTCCACGTCTTCCATGATCAAGGCAATTTGGTGGTCGTAGGGCGCCAGCTCATAGGACTCGATGATCCCAAATTGACCCTTTAGGGATTGGGTAATTTCATACTCGTGTTTTAATCGAGCGATTTCCAGGGGTTGGGGATGTTCTGATGCAGTCGTTTTAATGATTACATTAGATTGTTCCTTCTCTCTAATTCCTCGAAAGACGCTTAGAACTCCTGTTTGTTTAATGGTGTCTTTTAAGATATATCCAGGTATTGCCGTCATCATGACCACCTGTAAAAAAGAAATTATTTATCTAAAGAGAACCTCAACAATTGGATGGCATGCTGCTTCACCAGGCATATTTTTACTGCTATATGCCATAAATGCTTATATTAAATAGCGATATTGTTCCCAAGGCAGTTAAGTTTCACTAAAACTCTTTACCTAATTATTATTATAGCAAATTTTTATTTAATACACATATCACAAATTTACGCCATGGGCGAATTGCGATTTTGCGATTTCGGTTGATAATGCGCAGGTACTAGTTTCACCACTCATTTAAAGCATGGTTGTTAGTGTAAAACAC
>JBAUVX010000159.1:0-29017 GCA_049583465.1 Waddliaceae bacterium
GTCCTTTCTCTCTGTGCTCTCTGTGTCTCTGTGTTTTACACTAACAACCATGCTTTAAATGAGTGGTGAAACTAGTACCTGCGCATTATCAACCGAAATCGCAAAATCACAATTCGCCCATGGCGTAAATTCATAGAAAACAAACTTAAACTGAAAGTCAACGAAGAAAAGAGCAAGGTAGCAAAATCCGACAAAGTAAAGTTCCTGGCTATGACGATAGTTAACACTGCCATAGCAATCTCCAATCGAAAGAAAATGGTATTACGTGTTCTGAGTGTCCAAAAAAAGATGGCAAGATCACATGGCGTTACCTTATAGAAAATAGTATAGAAAAAAATGTTGGTTGGCCGTATAGTATTTTTTTAAGCAACATGTTGCTGCTGGTCTTCTTAAATGTTAAACTTTGCATGATGTTTCAAAGAAAATGCTGTTTCCATGAATGCCAGGTTCTGATAGAAAATATTTTAACCTTATAACATAAAGGGAAAACAACATGGATTCACTCGAAAATAAAATGAAACCTGTATTTGCTAACACAGACAAGCCGGATCTAGATGGCGGGGGAACTATTATTAATCCTCGATGCCTTGCATCGGTTCCATGCAACATCGAAGAGATTGAACGTCGGTTCCAAGCCCAAGAACATAAAGTCCTTTTCTCATCCAAAAGTGAAGCAATGACGAGCCGGGCATTTGTAGCCGATTGATGGAGATTTTGTGCCAAAAATCAGTATCATCGGAAGAGGAATCAACCCAGAAAAGCATTTGAGCATTTCTGCTCTAAAGATACTATGTCAAGTTGATAAAATTGTCGGCATTGAACCGGAAAAAGAATTCTGGAGCAATCTTAAAAATGAATTTAATTTTCCGGAAATTGAAGATGTAAGTTCTCTTTATAAAAACCAAGAAAGAGATTTAGTTAATTACAATCGATTTTTAGACTATATTTTTTCTATTCTTTCAGGGTTTAATCATTTGGCTTTGCTGGTTCCCGGACATCCTCGAATTGGAGTAACATTTATAGAACTTATGAAGGAGAGGATGGCTAAGGGGTTAGAAATCGAAGTCATTGATGGCATATCAAGCTTTGATGCAATGATCACTTACTTAGACATTGACCCATTAGAACAGGGTTCTGTTATTCTCGATGCAAATCGACTGCTTCTGTTTCAATATATTCTCGAACCTTCTCTGGGATATTTTATCTATCATGTTAGTTCCATTGGAAACTCTACAACCAATTTTTTGAACCCTGCACACGGCAATAACATTGGCCTTTTGCAAAACTACCTATTAAATTTTTATCCGAAAGATAAAAATGTAATTTTCTGCAGAATTGCTAATGGGTTGAAAGAAAAATCGACTCGGTTTACTGCTTGTATCAGTGAAATTGAACATCTAGTTGATCTCATAGACTACAGCACCACACTATATATACCTCCTGAAATCCCAAGACGTCTTGATCAACGTTACTTACAACTCCTTAGAGGAAAAAATGAATTCTGAGTTCATTTTTTTTAAAAACAAATGGATTGTAATCACTCTTCTTGTTGTGTTGATACAACAGATTTTAGTGGCAAGTGGAACATATTTTTTAGGTCACATTACAAGACAGTACTCTACAGAAGGGTTTAGTCTTGGTACTGCATCATTGCTTTTTTTGTGTATATTCTTCCCGGGTACTGTTGTTCATTTTTGGGTAAGTTGGTTTGCAGTTCACGCCTACAAACAATCCCAATATAACTACTTAACCGCCTACACCCAGTCTAGCTATAATCACCCTGAGCATTGGCGAGATAAGCACGTTAAGCAGCAAAAACATGATATCATGTGTCGAGGTGGTCAAGAATCAATTCAAACATTCACTTATTTTTTAGTGGATTTCACTTCCACATGTTTAAATGTCCTTTTGAATACAATCTCAATCATTATTGTCACCGATTTCACCTTTGGATCAATCATTATTATTTCCGGTTTTCTTGGAATGTCTATTGTTCATTTCCGCGGTCCAAATATAACAAAGGCCAGCAGAAATGAGATGCTTGCTGATAATCGTTTGAATTCACATCTAAGTATCAGCTGGGATAACATTATCCTAGGCAACCAGCTTTTTTTTGATCGCTGGAAAGAACGTTTCGAAACAATCTTTTTTGAAACAGAAAAAAAATCTTTTGTTACCGTCAAAAAGAAAGATAAAACAATTGCTTTCGCCGGGATGGTAACAAATGGGCTAGTTCTAGGAGGAGCATTGTCTTTGGCATGGCTAAATCGAAACTCACCGGGATTTGTTCTTGCTATTTTAGTCATGTTGCCAAGATGCCTTCAAATTGTTATGCATATTCAAGTGATTCAGACCTATTTTGCCCAATGGAAAAGACTTAGGGAAAAATTGAATGTCACATTAGAAAGTGTGACAAAGCCTCAACGCCTTGATTTATCAAAGTTAATCAATCACGATAACATTCGCATTATTTCCAAGGACGCATGCTATTCATCTCGTGAAATTGACAAGCAATTAGAGAATACTATAGCAGGTCGTTTTACCATTTCAGGAGAGAACGGAGTTGGAAAATCTACTCTGCTGCTGATGTTAAAGCATAAATTTAATCAATTGGCTATCTATTGTCCCGCACAACATCATCTATTGTTGCCTGAAAATCAAAGTCATCTTTCTACTGGAGAAACAGCATTAGCGATATTGCATGATATTCAATCTTCTGATCGAAGAATCCTCTTACTAGATGAATGGGATGCAAATTTATCAATAGAAAATCGCATCCTTCTCAACCAAAAAATTGAGCATTTAAGTCAAGACCGTATAATTGTTGAAGTTAGGCATTCCACCAACCCCGAAAAGCTTCAGAATGCATAGTTTACTTGAACCAACGAACCTATCCTTCAATTGCTATTTGTTCAGATTTTTTCATTTTTTGAGGGATTTTTTTGTCCTTCTTCGAAGGCAAACTTGGACAAGTTTGGCAAGAAGAAGAGCTAAAAAAGATCCAACCAATGAAGAAAGATGGCGAATATGAATTTGCGGATAGATTCAACAGTAATGATTACAACTCAATGTTCTGCTGGATGCCAGCATTGTCCATATTCTAATCCTCAATTAAAAAAGCTTTTCTTGAATGTGAAGACTGTAAAGCAGTTAGTCGATGAAAACAGCAAGGGAAAAACCTTAACTGTTCTTTCCGGTGGGGAACTTTTTGAACATCCAAAAATCAAAGAAATTCTTGAAGAACTTATCAACAGCACAGGTCCATTTCGCATTGCTTCGGGGGGATTCGTGGATTTATCACCCTGGATTAATCAATTAAGAACTCTTAGCGATACAAAAAGATCTCTGCAGGGTATTTCCATGGGAACCGACATTCTGTCTTCACGAGTCAATCATTCTAACTGGGTTCCCACTTGGGTGAATAATATACAACTTCTTTCTCAGTCTCAGATTTCCTATTCACTTACGTTAAGTCTCCCTAACGATTTAGTTTTTTCTCATTTCGATATTTGGAGATGGATGGATTATTTTGATTCAAAACCGGCGTTTATTTATATACTACATCATGCTGAGGAACACATTAATGAACTGACTAAAAAAATTAAAAGTACCTTTTGCAAGGTACCAATTATTTACGATACTTTGTAAAAAAAACGAAGGGGCCTGCAAAAGGCAATCCGATCAAAACTTGAAGAGTATGTTGTCCATGTGGCCCAACATGGGAATGCCAGGAGCCATATTGCGTCAGGCTGAAGGGTTGCCTCTTTCTGAATTCTCTTTGACAAAAATCTTCGGCAGTGGCAATATAATAATCTTAATTTACTGCGAGGTGAAGTCTTATGTTTGAAAACAGATTCCATTTTTTATGCCTAGCGACAATTCTTAGCGCTTTTAGCCTATCTTCCCAGCTCAATGGAGCTGATCAAACTCAAACTTCTGGATCCTATGGAAAAGAAGCGGGTTCTTATCAAGAGGATCGAGAAGAATCGCGGCGGCTCTCCGAAGCTTTTGGACATTTTATTGGCCGCAATCTAAAAAATCCGGGAATTGACTTTGACCTGGAATTAATCATTAAAGGAATGCGTGCAGGAGCAAGCGGGTTGCCGGCTCCAATGCCGGATGAAGAATATGAACAGCTCATGGTAAAATCCCAAGCAAGAGCTTTTCAAGCCATCTCGGAAAAAAATCTAGCCGAAGCCAATGCCTTTCTTCAAGATAATGCAGGTAAATCCGGAGTGGTAGAGCTCCAACCCGGAAAACTGCAATACCTTGTCTTAACAAGAGGGAGTGGAGAGACGGTTAAGGAAAAAAGCGTTCCTTCTGTCAGCTATACCGGAAAGTTTATCAGCGGCGAAGTCTTTGGTAGCTCAGATCAAACGGGAGGTCCAATTTCTATTCCCATTGAGCAAACAATTTCAGGATTCCAGCAAGGCCTTGTCGGAATGAAAGAGGGGGAAAAGAGGAGGCTGTTTGTTCATCCGGATTTAGGCTACAGTACCTCCGGGCAACTCCCTCCCAATAGCCTGCTTATCTTTGACATCGAAGTGATAAAGGCCAATGTCGGCGAAGAGCAGGAAGATGAAACGGAAGACGAAGAAATTTATGACCCTGAAAACGACGTGGATTTAGAAGAAGGCAAAGTCGGCGATCACCAATGGCAGCAGTGGTAAAGGTCATTCTCTACCAGCCGCAAATTCCCCAAAATACCGGAAATATCATGCGTACCTGTTCTGTATCAGGAACAGCTCTTGCCCTTGTTCCTCCATTTGGTTTTACTGTCAATGATCGATGGTTAAAAAGATCAGGACTCGATTATTGGAAAAAAGCTCAAATCGAAATAGTTGAAGATTTAGAAAAAGCATTAGACAAGACGAAACAAACATTTTACTTTTTCTCAAGCAGGGTAAGAAAACACTACACTCAATTGACTTTTGACACCGGTAGTTGGCTGATTTTTGGGTCGGAAACGACAGGTCTTCCTGAACGATTTTTTCAAAAATGGTCCGATCGCTTCGCATCCATCCCGATGCTGCCGCAATCCCGTTGCCTAAATCTCGCTACCTCAGCGGGGATTGTGCTTTACGAAGCTTTGCGGCAACAAGATTTTCGGCAGTTGACGAAAGAATAATCTGAGATTATGGAATTTCTTTTGAGATGACTCCTAAGAGGGAATCTTTATCTTTTATGCCAACAATCCTTTGTAATTCGTTGCCATCTTTAAATAAGATTAAAGTCGGAATGGAAGTCACGTTAAAATTGGCTGTCACTTTTTGGGATGTTTCAATATCGATCTTTGCAATTTTTGCTTTGCCTTCCATTTCCGTTGCCAATTCTTCGATGATGGGTTCCATCATACGACATGGACCGCACCAATCTGCATAGAAATCGACCAAAGTGATCCCCTCGGCAATTTCTTCATCAAAGTTATCATCATTCAAATATTTTAGGTGATCAGCCATTGTCTAACTCCCTTATCTAATGATTTACTCTCAAGGTCATTTGCATTAACGCAAGTTTTGATCAAAGCCTGTATTATACAGTATGGCAGATTTCTTTGTTTTTTTCCAGATGAAAATAAAGGCGATCGTTTATTTACAGCCTGATTTTTAGGAAAAAACCGTCGATACCCGTCAACTGCAAAATGGGATTTTGCTACCCATTATGCAGAAAATTGCGTAAAAATTGCAATGCAGGTAGCAAAATCTCTCCGCGATCTTAGCGTTTCTAAGTTTTCTCTCTTCACTGTAACCGTTCAGGCCTTGCGTGAACGGCTTCTTCACCGGGTGAGAGTTATAACTCGAGATTCAATGTGTTTTTAGCTGAGACAATGTCTTTGGCAATTTGATTCTTGAGCTCGTCAGCAGAAGAAAATTGTTTTTCCGGACGGATATAATCAAAGAAAAACACTTCAACTAGCTCTTCATAAAGATTGATTACGGGTTTAAACAAGTAAATTTCTAAAATGGGCTTTCGATCAGTTCGCAGTGTAGGAGCAATACCGAGATTAGCCACTCCTTCATAGCGGCATTGATTAGAGACTAAATGGACTGCATAAACGCCAAAAGGGGGAAGGCATAATCCCGTGACATCGATGTTCGCGGTTGGATAGCCAAGCCGACTCCCATTTTGGGTGCCTCGACTCACGTGTTCGACGATCGAATATCTCCTTCCCAACAATCGACCGGCTTCAGAAAAGTTACCCTGTTTAATGTAATTCCTTATTCGGCTACTTGAGATGGGAATGCACTCTTCGTCTGCCACTTGTTCGAGATAGTCAACGTGAAACCCCATGGCATGAGATAACTCAAGCACGGCAAGTCGATCCCCTTTTCTGTCTTTACCAATGGTGGCATCATGTCCCAAGATAAGATGGGAAAAGGGAAGGATTTGATTTAATTGCTGCAAAAATGTTTTTGCATCTTGTTCGGAAAACTCTTTGGTAAACGTTAGCAAGAATGTCACATCCACATTGAGATCTTCGATTAAACGCACCTTATGTTTGGGGCTATTCAGAGGCTCAATGGGATGGCCGGGTGTTAAAACCTTTGAAGGATGATTGTTAAAAGTGATGACAACGGCGCGTCGACCGGTCTGTTTTGCTAGGTTGACAACATGGGAAATGATCGCTTGATGACCTCGATGAACGCCATCAAAATTTCCAATTGTCAAGACAATCGGGCGTTTTGCCAAGCCATAGTCTTTAAAGTGATGAAACAGTTTCATTGGGACGACAGATTTTTTCGGACAATTCGGTTAAACGAAAATTAGAAGCCTCCAAACGTATTCCATCGAGGCAATCTGCCAGATGGAATATTCCGCTGCGTATCCTAGTCAAAGCTAAGAGATGGCCGCCGCAACCCAATAGTGTTCCCATATCATGGGCGATGGAGCGAATATATGTCCCTTTACTGCTTCTCACCCGAATATCGATAAAAGGATACGCATAGGCAATAACCTCTGTCTCGACCTGTACGGTAATGGGTTCTCGTTCAACTGTTTGTCCTAGCCTTGCTAGCTGATAAAGCTTTTTTCCTCCCCTTTTCTTTGCCGAATACATCGGGGGGACTTGTTGAATTTCTCCTTGGAAATTGTTCGCGATGGCAGCGATTTCCTCTTTTTCCGGAACCTTGTTGGAGCGGTGAATGATGGTTCCTTCACAATCGAACGTATCGGTGACTGCTCCCAATTGAACTCTTCCAAGATACTCTTTGTCTTCATTAAGGAAACTGTCGGAAAGCCGTGTATATTGCCGGCCAAGCAACATGACCATGACCCCCGTCGCAAAAGGATCAAGGGTTCCGGCATGCCCGATTTTCTTGATGCCAAGGTGCTTTCGTAGAAGGCGGACAAGGCTAAAGGAAGTGTTTCCCTTTGGTTTATTAACAGGAAGTATCCCCTCGATGGTGTTTTCTCTCATTTTCTTTGTCGTAAATATCTTTTAGCAATTCTTCTACCCGCATCTGCTTATCCACACTGTCATCGATGAGAAAAGTGAGTGTGGGAAAAAAACGCATTGTCACCTTTTTCGCAGCTGCCGAACTGATAAAGCCTGCCGCAGAACGCAGAGCCTTCAACACCGTCGTTTTCTCTTGAGCGTTTCCAATCACACTGACATACACTTTTGCCTGCCGTAAATCTCTAGTAATGTCCACTTGGGTGACGGAAATAAATTCTGTGATCTGAGGGTTCCGTACCTCCCGGCGAATCACTTCGGAAATGACCTCTTTGAGTAGGGAATTTAATCGATTAACACGCTTCTTGGCCATTTTAAGACACTGTTAGAGTTCTTGAGAAATGTAGGTAATTTCGTAAGCTTCAAGAATATCATCGACTTCGATGTTGTTAAAATTCGACAATAAGATCCCACATTCCACCCCTTTTTGAACTTCACGAACATCTTCTTTTACCCTTTTGATAGAGGCAACGGATCCGGACCATATGAGTTGACCGTCACGGATAACTCGTATGAGGTGATTGCGATGAATGACACCTTCGGTTACCAGACATCCGGCTATCTTGCCCAGCTGCGAGGCTTTAAAGACCGCCTTTACTTCAGCTTTGCCTTTGTCTGTCTCCTGAGCAATTCTATCTAGGAGGGCAGTCATCAGCGCTTTGATACTGTCAATGGCATGATAAATCACATCATGGCTGGAGATGTGGACCCCATGCTGTTTCACAAGAAGTTCTGCATGGGGTTCGACTTTGGTGTGAAAGGCCAAAATGATGGCTTTGGATGCAGCTGCCAGAAGAACATCCGATTCGGAAATCGCTCCAACCGCGGAGGAAATAATATCGATCTCGGCTTTGTCCGATTCAATTTTTAATAACGCAGTTTTCAATGCTTCAAGAGAACCCTGTACATCTGTACGCAACACAATTTTGAGAACTTTTTTCTTCTGATCGGCGACTTGTTGGAAAAGGTTATCCACTGAAACCCTTTTAGTTTGCTGCAGATAAAGCTGCCTCTTACCAATCATTCGAGCGTCGGCAATCTGCCTTGCTTCGCGTTCTGAGGGGACGACGATAAATTCTTGTCCTGCTTCCGGTAATCCGGAAATCCCGGTAATCTCAACAGGAGTGGAAGGTCCGGCTTCTAATAACAGCTCTCCAAATTCATTTCTTATCGTTTTAACATGCCCCCAGTATTCGCCGAATACGAGCGAATCTCCCACTTTCAACGTTCCATTTTGTACGAGGATTGTTGCGACAGCGCCGAGTCCTTTATGCACTTCCGATTCTAATACCGTTCCCCTTGCTCTAGCATCTTGACTGGCTTTTAACTCCAGAATTTCCGCCTGCAGTGCGAGCATTTCCAACAGGTCTTTTACCCCATCTCCGGTTACAGCAGAACAGTTGACAGTGATCGTTTGGCCTCCCCACGCTTCGGGAAGAAGTTCATGGTCGGCAAGTTGTCTGTACACATTGTCGCGATCAAAATTTGGCTTATCAGATTTGTTGATGGCGACGACTAATGTCACATCTGCTGCTTTGGCATGTTCAATGGCCTCCTCTGTCTGTGCACGGATGCCTTCGTCTCCTGCAATGACGAGCACAACGATATCGGTGACATTCGTCCCTCTTGCACGCATGGCAGAGAAAGCTTCGTGTCCGGGAGTATCGATAATTGCGAGATTTCCTACAGATGTTGTACAAAGAAATGCCCCAATATGCTGCGTAATGGCTCCTGCCTCTCCTTGTAGCGTACTGGTTTTTCTTATGTAGTCAATTAAGCTTGTTTTCCCATGATCGACATGCCCCATAAAGGTCACCACCGGTGCACGAAGTTGCAGCTTATCGTTGGCGGTCTCTTTAATTTCTTCCTTAATCGATTGGTCGGTGATGCGTATCCGCTCTTCTTCAGATGTATCGATCTGGATTTCACATCCAAATTCTTCTCCAAGCAGCTGAATGGTTGTTTCATCTTCAAGAAGGTCATTGATCGTAACGACAAGCCCTTGCAGAAATAACTTGGCTATCAACTGAGAGGCTTTAAGCTTCATTTCTGCCGCCAGATCCTTAATCGAAATGGGCAGCCTGACTTTTAAGGATGCCGGTCGAATTGTGGTCTCTTCTTGCCACTCTTTGGCTTGCTTAACCGATCGCTTCTTTCGCCAACGGTTCTCTTCTTCCGTATCTCGCAATCCATGTCGATCGCGGCCATCGAAGCGTTGCGGCCGATAAGTGGGCTTGACATCGCGGAACTCTTTAAATCGAGAAGGTTTCCCTTTTCGAAGAGGACCCTTTTCTTCGGGAGTTTTTGGCTCAGCAACAGCAGCTTTTTTCTCTTGTTCCTTCGGTTGTTGCGGAGAGGGTTCTTTTTCCTTCTTTTTTTCCTCTTTCGCTATGTCCCTCTTTGGCGGCAGGATGTCTTTGATATGCCTGCCGGTAGGACCTAGTACTGTGTCTTGCGCAGCGGGGAGCTCTTCTTCTTTTTTGGTCATTAATGCCGGCTCAACGGCTTGCTCTGCTTCTTCCGGAACAACGGCAGCCTCCTTTTTCTCGGACGGCTTTTCCTGGCTTTTGACTTCCAAAGGGGAAAGGGACTCTGCCGTTGCCTCGGTAAAAAAAGATTTTGACCGGGCTTTTCGTCGAGGAGTTTCTTCTTTTTCTGTTTTGATGTTCTCGTCTTCAGCAACTTTTTTGGCTTTAGCGGGAACTATTTTCTCTGGGGTAACTTTAGCTGGGGAGGATTTCTTTTTCTTGACCTCGGCTTTCTTTCCCTCAAGCTTTTCCTTAAGTTTGTCTAGCTTGATCGCCTTGGCAATTTGGGTGTTTTTGATGTTTATTTTTAATTTCTTTTTTATCAATGACTTACATCCTTTGTTTGCGGACTTGCTCTAAGATATAATCCGCCATTTCTAGACTTATTCCTTCAATCATTGCCAACTGTTCCGGTGCTGCCATCAGTAAAGAGCGTTGTGTAGAATAGCCTTCAGCGATGAGATGTTCGAAAATAAAAGGGTTAATTCCTTCCACACTTTCTAATGATTCGTCAAGAGTCGGATCATCCGAAGAGGCAAGCTCCGTGCGCTGGATGGCGATCGTGCGACTGTAATCGGTCATGCGCTGAACTTCAAGTTCGTAGCCGATGAGTTGGCTGTTGAGCCTGGCATTCATCCCTTTCTTGCCAATAACGGCCGCATAGTCGTCATCGTTAATCACGATAGAGATCGTATTGTCTTCTTCACTGACGTTAATTTTGCGAATCTCTATGGGCGATAAGGCATTTTGCAGCAATTCAACCGGATCATTGGAAAAAGGGATGATGTCGATCTTTTCGTTATTCAATTCGCGAACGACGTTTTTTACCCTGTTTCCACGCATTCCCACACAAGCGCCAACCGGATCGACTTTTGGATCGGTGGAACGCACCGTTAATTTGGTACGGTATCCCGGTTCGCGCACAATTTTGTCGATGATAACAATCCCGTCGACAATTTCGGGAACCTCTTGAACCATTAACTGGCGGATAAAGTTAGGGTGGCTGCGCGTGAGAATAACTTCCGCACCTCCGGCTTCCGTATCATTTACTTCGAAAAGTAAAGCGAAGACTTTATCGCCAAAATGGTATCTTTCAGTTTTCGGATAGTGCCTCATCGGCATGAGGGCTTCAACCTTTCCAAGGTCGATGATGAGATTAGCACCCCGGACAAAACGTTTGACGGTTCCGGATACGAGCTCATTAATCCGATGCCGATACTCTTCATAAATCACATCCCTCTCGGCATGTCGAAGCTTTTGGGTAATAATTTGGCGTGCTTTTTGCGCGGCAATTCTTCCAAACCCCTTAGGAGTGGCCAGGACGTCGATAAATTGTCCAATTTCACAGTCGGGATCTAATTCACGAGCCTCTTCAAGCGTGATTTCTTGGGCCGGAACCTCCACTTCTTCGACGATCTCTTTTTCACAGTAAACATCAATATCGCCCGTTTTTGGATGAATCGTGACAGTGACATTCAATGCTCCTGAAATATTCTTGCGTGCAGCGGCTTGCAGAGACTCTTCGATCGCATGGATCACGATTTCCCTTTTAATCCCTTTCTCACGCTCCAAATAGTCAAAGATTGCAATAAGGTCTTTATTCATTATTTTTTTCTGCCTTTAATGTATGAGCAGAGACGCAAACTAGTCGTTCACGCCTTCTTTTTCTTCAGTAAAATGCCGGTCTCGACCTGAAGGGGGCTTTTCGTCTCCTTCTTGTTCGTCCTCTTCTTGCTCTTCTTGTTCGTCCTCTTCGTCTTCTTGTTCGTCCTCTTCGTCTTCTTGCTTGTTTTCTCCCACAATCACAATGTCGTCGCGATTCTGCTTGTTCTCATCGATAAGATACTCTTTAATCGAAAGAGCGATTTTCTTGTGTTCGGGATCGAGCTTGATTACTCTTGCTGTCACTTCGTTGCCCTTGGATACAACGTCCTCGACCTTTCCAAAGGCCTGATCAGACAGCTCTGTGACATGAATGAGTCCTTCAATGCCATTTTCTAACTCAACAAATGCTCCGAAGGCTGTGATCTTCGTCACGACTCCTTTGACCAAAGAACCTACCGGCATTGTTTTTTCAATTGTTTCCCAAGGATTCGTCGTCAACTGCTTGATGCCGAGAGTGATTTTTTTGCTTTCTTTATCAACGGAGAGGATGACAGCATCAATGGAGTCTCCTTTCTGTAGAATTTCAGAAGGATGGGAAACCTTTTTTATCCAGCTCAGGTCGGAAATATGAATCAGCCCCTCGACACCCGGTTCAAGTTCAACAAAAGCTCCATAGTTGGTCAGGCTTTTGATTTCGGCTTTGACCTGTACTCCTTCCACATATTTTTTTTCCACATCATCCCAAGGGTTGTGTTCGGTTTGCTTGATTCCCAACGAAATTTTCCCTTCGTCTTTTTGAACGGAAAGAACGATGGCCGATACCTCTTCACCTTTGCTGACAATTTCACTGGGGTCGGTGATGTTTTTCACCCAAGACATTTCAGAGACGTGGATCAAGCCTTCAATTCCCGGTTCGATTTCAATAAAAGCTCCATAGGGAAGAAGATTGACAATTTTTCCTTTAACCAGCGTTCCGGGAGGGTATTTCTTTTCGACCTCGTCCCAGAGGTTATGCTCTTTCTGTTTCAAGCCTAAAGCGACGCGGCCTTTTTCCTTGTCAATAGAGAGAATCATTACCTCAAGCTTCTCTCCTAATTGCACCATTTCCGAAGGATGTTTGATGCGCTTCCACGTCATATCGGTGATATGCAAGAGGCCATCAATGCCGTCAAGATCGAGGAAGACACCGAAGTCGGTGATGTTTTTTACTGTCCCCACACACAGGTCGCCTTCTTTAATGCTGACGAGGAGTTCCGCTTTTTTCGAGGCACGCTCAGCTTCGAGAAGTTCGCGACGGGAGATGACGACATTTTTTCTCTCCACGTTAATCTTCAGAATCTTGAACTCAAAGGTCTTATCAAGATAGTCGTCAAGGCTTCTAATTCTTTTGTTATCAACCTGCGATCCCGGTAGAAAGGCTTCCATGCCAATATCGACCATTAAGCCGCCTTTGACCTTGCGAATCGTTTTCCCTTTAACGATGGAGCCCTCCTCGCAATTTTCAACAATATATTCCCACTGCCTAAGACGTTCGGCTTTTTCTCGCGAGAGAACGATTTTCCC
Source organism: Waddliaceae bacterium (assembly GCA_049583465.1). GTDB lineage: Bacteria > Chlamydiota > Chlamydiia > Chlamydiales > Waddliaceae > JBAUVX01. The sequence goes on from JBAUVX010000159.1 coordinate 13,150, forward strand.
ATTTTCGTCTTCGGCTTGCTCTAAAAATACTTCTATCTCACCATCTAAAACAAGTTGAGATGGATCAGAAAACTCGCTTAATGGAACAAGCCCCTCTGATTTAAGCCCGACATCAACGACCACGTGGTCCTTTGAAATTTCGACAATTATTCCTTTGAGAATAGTCCCTGAAGTCATTGTGGGGATTTTCCCAGAGTCAGGTGCTTCTTTTTTTTCTAATAATTGCTTAAACGTTTGTTCATCCTTTTCCTGGAAAGCAACATCATCCAGCGTATTGCTGGCTTCCCAAGTGTATTCGGGCTGATTAGACATTGAGCGGTTTCTCCTAATTTCTTTTCCGGCAACAATTATTATATCAAAATTCTAGTGAAAAGAGCAATAGAGAAGAATAAAATCCCTCAACATTCCGGAATAAAAATTTCATTTGCCGTTCCTAATTTTTTTTGTCTTTGAAGACAGCTCCTTTTCATGGTATAAGTGCAGATGGTAACCCGTATCAAGCCATGAAAACACTGGTGATGAAATTTGGAGGCGCTTCGGTGGCAACACCTCGGCATTTTTCCGTGATTGCCGATCGCATTTTAGAACAAAAAAAGGTGTATCACCGCGTTGTCGTCGTTGTCAGCGCCATGGGGAACACCACCGATCAACTCATTTCCCTGGCAAAAGAGGTGAATCCTTCCCCCCCAAGACGGGAATATGACATGCTGGTGACGGTAGGGGAGAGGATAAGCATTTCTTTGCTGGCGATGGCATTGGCAAGAAAAGGTCATGAAGCGATCAGTTTTACCGGCAGCCAGTCCGGGATAATCACCTCATCCCATCACTCGGAGGCGAAAATTCTCGATGTTCGACCACATCGAGTGATTGCAAGTCTTGACCTTGGGAAAGTTGTCATTGTTGCCGGATTTCAAGGAGTGAGCATAAACAAGGAGATCACAACGCTTGGTCGAGGCGGCTCAGATACAACTGCCGTTGCTTTGGGAATCGCTTTGCAGGCGGAAAAAGTTGAGTTTTACAAAGATGTCCCGGGGATTTTTTCTACCGATCCCAAAAGAGATGCACAGGCGGCATTTTATCCCCTGCTATCCTATTGCGATGCTTTCCGGGTGCTAGCTTCGGGAGCTGAAATCCTTCATCCCCGCTGCCTTTTCTTGGCAAAAAAATATCATGTCCCCCTTGTCGTCAGGGGGTATGCTCCATGCCATCCGGCACAGGCAGAAGGAACAAGGATACACGACGAAGACTTTAGCCCCTTTTCGATTGAAAAGGGCAGTCTGCCTTACGAAGGAGAGAGTACATCCTGCGCTGCAAGTCAATATATACACATTCAAACTCAAGAATTGGATTTGGGCAACTCAAAAGCTCCCGCGATTGAACGATCGCAAGAGGCTCAATATTAATAATATGGAGCCTCTTGCGATCGTCCGAGCCCGGGGCTTTGGCGCCGCCGAAATCCCAATTCTTGAATTTGAATGTGTATATCCCGTAGGTCTATCATGTCAGAAGAGGATGAACTGCCGCGAATTGTAACGGACTTTGATTGCCGCCGACAGGAGTATTGTGCGTTAATTCGAAGCACATTAAGGAAAATCCTTCCGTGCAAATTCTTTGAGATTTATCGGAAGGGCAATGGAAATACTGAAGAGCTTCTCGACTATTTCCTATCGATTCTTCCTTTGTTTACCTCCACTTCTTGCTCGACTGTTATCGGCTGCATGACTTTTTCCGTCCTTTCCCGCTATCGCAAGCACGCCTGTAAATTTTTCATAGAAGTTATCAGTCGCTGGCAGGTTCCTACCGGGAAAATCCATGCGGCATTTTCCTATTCCGCTGATTTTTATCTTCCCGATCTCTCCTCCGATCTTTACAGTTTAAGCGAATTCAGTATTCCCATAGACAGCCGTCAGCACTTAGAGGTGATTCAGCGCAACCTTCCGACCATCGCATCGGAAGTCCGCCTGGGGATTGCATCGAGCTCCCATGCAAATCGCATACTGGAAGCCAAAGGGTTGACCACTGACGAAAAAACACTCATGATTCAAAAAGATGTCGCTCATATTGCCTCAAGACTACCTACGTCGTTTTCTCATACCCTTCTTAATGAAATGCAGCAGCAAGTCCTTGTGATGAGTCGTAAAGAATTTAAGTTGATCAGAGGAATCCGCCATCTGACTCGGATGATTTGCATTCAGTCTCTTTTTCTTCAATCACTGAGGCAATCCGTCAAGTTGTCCCCTGAAAAACGGCATGTTAAGCTCAAAATTTTTAAAGCAAAATTGCAACATACCGAAGGGAAAAAACATGTCTTAGGAGTTATTGTTGCCATGAACTTTCTTAGAGATAAGGAGGTGTTTGAAGAAAGGCATCTGATCAAAGCTATCCGAAATTATCTTCCCGCTACGCAGGCCGTCAAAGGCTCTTTTTTCTTCAATCGGAGAGGAAAAGAACCTATTGAGACTCTTTATTTGGAGGTAGAAAAGAACAACGGAGAAGAATTTAGAGGGGAAGAGATCCACGTGTTAAGGCATGAGCTTCCTTTGGATTTGGAAGGAAGCATCGAGCAGTTGATGCACCCTGTCTTTATGCCTCGCAATGAAGAAGAAATTATGCGGAATATTTTACTGTTAAGCCATCAGATTCGCTTTTCTCGAGATATTCCTCAGGTATTGATTTCATTCGATGAACAAACTGATCTGCATGTGTTTTTTACCGTGATTTTAGTCAGATTGATTTCAGCAGAAACGTTAAGCATTGAAGAGATGTTCAGCCGGTCGAATACGTTTTTGGAGTACATTCACGACCGATGCAAGGCGATAGGCGATTTTAGAAAGAGATATCGAAAGGAGGCCACTGTTTTTAGATTAAAAGCCTTAAAAGAGCAGTTTTTACGGAGCAACCATTCTATTGATCTTTATCAGGCTCGACGGGCGGTCGTTTCCGAAATCTTTCGAATCGTAGGTGAAGTCAGAGATTATAATGGGGGGATGATCGATGAACAGTATGTATCTTTTTGCAAAGTGAGGGAGTTGATGAAGGATGAAATAAAGCATCATGAATTGTTATTAGAAAATTTTTTCTATTCTCTAAATCCTGTGATCATGCGAACGGTGGTGGAACCGATCGTGTTCAAAAAACTGTTTCTCATGCTTGTGGATGCGCAATCGGAAGAGGCTTTCGGCAGAGATGAACATTATCGCATTAACGTTCGCGCTGAACCCAATGCGGTCTATGTCATCTTCTATGCTGTCAATGATCAATTTCAAAGAGAAATTGAGCGATCATTATCCCAGCTCAACCTCACCCCTTCAACTTTAGCTGCCTCGTGTGTGCCTATCCACGACACCGTTTATTCAGGATATGTTTTTCTCTGTGATGAGCCTTTCGAACAAAGGCGGTTTTGTGTGACAATTCAGCATGCTGCTGAGGCTTGCGAGGCAACGCGAGTTTAGGACCGGAAACTGCCGGGATTAAACGAACGTGAATTCGACTTAAGAACCTATCCGTAAATTCATATTCGCTATCTTTCTTCATTTATTGACGCCATGGGCGAATTGCGATTTTGCGATTTCGGTTGATAATGCGCAGGTACTAGTTTCACCACTCATTTAAAGCATGGTTGTTAGTGTAAAACACAGAGACACAGAGAGCACAGATCGGAAGCCACATTCCAATTGAACTTCATCATAAAAGACAGGCACCGGTTTTTCTACTATTACGTCAAACCCCCGTTTCCTAAGCTCATACGCTAAACATGCTCGATATGCTGACTCAAGCAACCCCGGCCCCAACCGCTTGTGGACTTCGATAGCAGCTCCAATAATCGCCTGTGTTAATTGGTTTGTCTGCAGGTTCTCTCTGTGTCTCTGTGTTTTACACTAACAACCATGCTTTAAATGAGTGGTGAAACCGGTACCTGCGCATTATCAACCGAAATCGCAAAATCGCAATTCGCCCATGGCGTATAATAATTAAAAAGGTTACTATTCTTCCGAGATAGGAGAAAGAAAATGAAAAAAGTCAAACTTGTGATCATTGGATCGGGGCCGGCGGGATATACAGCAGCAATCTACGCCTCTCGAGCGAATTTGGAGCCGGTCCTATATGAGGGATTTCATTCGGGGCCGGCGGGAGGTCAATTGATGATCACCACCGATGTGGAAAATTATCCCGGATTTCCCGAAGGGATTCTTGGTCCTGAACTGATGATTACGTTTCGCAAGCAAGCTGAGCGTTTTGGAACGCAAGTGATGACAGATGATGTGATTTCGGTCGATCTGAGCCGGCATCCCTATCAAGTCAAAGGAAACAAACAGCAGCATCTTGCCGATGCCATCATTATCGCGACCGGAGCAAGCGCAAATCGCCTGGATATCGAAGGAACCAGAGACGGGGAGTTTTGGCAACGCGGCGTCACAGCATGTGCTGTGTGCGATGGAGCGATGCCCATCTTCAGAAATAAAGAATTATTCGTCATTGGAGGAGGGGACTCTGCCTGCGAAGAGGCAACGTTCCTGACCAAATTTGGAAGCAAAGTCTATATCGTCCATCGTCGAGATGAGTTGAGAGCATCAAAAATTATGCAACAGCGTGCTATCAATCACCCAAAGATAGAAGTCCTTTGGGATACGGTTCTAACAAAAGTTGGAGGAGATGATGTCGTCCGGCAGGTCGCTCTGAAAGATGTGAAAACAGGTGAAGAAATCACAAGAGACGCCGGCGGCGTCTTTTTTGCCATTGGACACACCCCCAATACCCGGTTCATTCAAGGACAGCTCGACCTGCTTGATAATGGCTATATTAAAGTAATAGAGGGATCCTGCCGCACCTCAAAGCCCCTTGTTTACGCCTGTGGAGATGTTCAAGATTTTACCTACCGCCAGGCAGTGACTGCAGCAGGGACGGGCTGTATGGCAGCTCTTGAGTCCGAAAGGGATCTCTCAGAGAAAGGTTTTCTTTGATGGGCTTGCTTCCCTTGTTCGGGCAGCTGCGGGCAATCATTTATCGTGTTGTCTTTATCAATAACAAAAACAGGCTATCGGGGGAGGCTCCTTTACTTGAAGTCTTTAACCGAAAGGAAAGACAAGCTCATCAAGCGGCACTCACAGCAGGATTTCTTTTTTTCTTCTCTTGTGCCGCTCTTTGTGGAGAAGAGTGGATGCCCTGGACAGAAAAAGATTTAGAGCTGTATCCACAGTGTTGTTATCTTTATCAGAACTACAAAGATGTTGCGACCTCTTCGGGAACACAACACAGACATGGCGACGATCATTTTTTTGCCGGAGCTCTTTCGACGTCTTTTGCTGCTTGGAGTGCAGAAATCGAAGCAATCGTTGCTGAGACACGTCGTCAACATGCCTGCCTCGATAGTGTTCGGATCACCGGGCGTTATCAATGGCTCAGCGATACGGTTGGCGATCCCGTCGCTCTCATGACCGGGATTACCATCATCAAAGCAACGACATCCGCTCTTCATGATATCAGCTCCTTTCATCAAGGAAAGTTCGCCGGGGAAATGTTTGTTTCTATCGGGAAAGAAAGACCCTGCTGGGATGACTGGCTTTCCCGTTGGTGGGGAGGGGTCGGGATTGGCCTCGGGGATCATGGAGCTCCTTGGATCCGCGGCCGACTTGCCTGGGAAAAAAATTTCCATAAAACGCTGCATGCGCGTCTTTTTTTGAATGCTCTTTTAGGTCTAGGCTCCCGTTCCTTATCGGTCAATGATTTTGATGGTTATGGAACCATTCAGCATCGTTCTGTCGATGTTGGCTTTCGCATCAGTAAGCGAACAGACTTCTGCGGCATCTACCGCTTAGGGTATGCTCGGCGGATCTATGCCTATAATTTCCCAAAAGCCGCTAATCTTTTCCTGCTGAGCTTCGTCTACCCAATGGGTTTGTGAACTCATTCCGCCCCGGGTCACAGCCGAATGGCTACAGCTGTAGCGTAATGTTTGGAATGGCTGATTGATAGGAGAAACCGCGGATGTTGATTCCCGCCGCATGCAGAAGGCGACAGTGTAACTTGCGGTTTCCCGTTGGCATCGTTGTCAATCTCAATATCCAGCCACCTTATTCCACCGCTAATACCTGTACCAAGAGCCTTAGCAACAGCCTCTTTTGCCGCAAATCTTCCGGCAAAATGCTGAGACGCTAGTTGATGGCGAAGACAGTACGACTGTTCTTTTTCTGTGAACAACCGATTCAAAAATTTTTCTCCATGTTTGTCGATGACCCGTTCGATGCGCTGAATTTCGATAATATCGGTGCCTACTCCCTTTGGCATAGACATCTACAGAGCAAAGTAGCTGTCAGGAGTATTTTCTGCCATGGAATGCTCAATTTCTTGATTTTGCGGCATCTCTTCATCTAAGGCATTACAAAATATCATTCTTCCTGAAGAGGTGTGTTTCACAGAGAGAACTTGAGCTTTGATCGTTTCTCCGATAAATTCCGCTCCCCCATTGATCACAACCATCGTGCCGTCGTCAAGATAACCTACACCTTGTCTAGCCTCTTTTCCGTAACGTTGGACTTTGATCGTAATAAATTCCCCCGTTTGGGTTAACGGCTTTAGCGCCTTTGCAAGATAGTTGATATTGACGATTTTAATCCCTTCTACTGAAGTTTGCTCAATGAGATTAATATCCGTTGTGAGGATGTTCGCATCAAGCATGCGTGCAAGTCTTGTCAGCTTAGCCCCTGCATCTTTGAGCTCGGGAAAGTCTGTGTCGACAAACTTAAGGTGAAGGTCTGTCATCCCTTCCATTTTCTTCAAGATCTCAAGCGCTCGACGGACTTTGGATTTATTTACCTCGTTAGAAGATGCTGCTAATTGCTGAAGTTCTTCCCTGATAAAGTCGGGAATTAAGAAATGATGGTCGAATAGTCCCGTTGCGGCTAAATCAATGATCCTGGGGTCGCTTAATACGGACCGATCGATTAAAATATCTTTTTTCTTCTGTGTCGTCGGCTTGAATTTAACAAACGGAATGCTCACATGAACTTCATCAGCAGCTCTTGCGGCAAAAACGACGCCGAAATAAACACCGAAAAGAACAATCCCCCCTTTCATCAATCCGGCGATTTCCGGCCCAAGTCCTAAAGAAGCAATATCGAGGACGCCGGTGAATATCACGACCATGGCTTGTCCGAGCAAATAACCAAAAAACAGTCCTAACGTCATCGTGTTCATTGCTTTTAATGTAATGTGCCGAAATAAATATTCGGAACTCATGAGAAAAAAGGTGAAGGCAATCCCTGCTGAAAATCCGATAATCCCGGCGGCCGGTGTTAATCCGTAAGAAAATGCTGCTGCCGCATATGCTGTGAAAAAAAGAACGGATGCAATGCCGACGATAAAACGAAAAAAATTTTTTGAGGTACTCATCATTATCTAACTTTCTAGCTCCATGTAAGTTTAAAGAGACGTTGGGTAGACCGTATGCAACTATTGGATCAATTTTCGATTATTCCTCAGGCTTTAATCACCATCATCCGCCTCTCTCTTCCTATCAAATTTCTCAATCCGGAATTTGAATAGGTCTTTCAGTTTCATTGGTTAAGCTTCCGGGTTGCAACTGATTTCCCGGCAGGCATTTTTTAGGCATGTCGACCGGCTTCTTTTGTTGCTCTTAAAGCTCGGCTTTGCCGCCACTGCAGAAAACCGCTGGCGAGAAATCGATCGCAACCCGGGTAAGACGACCCCTCATTAAAGGTAATAGAGATCATCGTAAATACTTTTTACGGTATCCGATTTTTTCATTTTTGTCTAGAGTTTTTTATGATTTTTCAACGACGATGTCCTGATGACATCCTTAGCATAGGCACTTTTTTTATCCGCTCACGTTTACAAATAAAAGCTTTATTTGCTAAACTAACGCCATTAGCCTATCGACATGAATTTTTTTTGGCACAAGAGGAGCTGTTCATGCTTTATTTTCGACACCACACACTTGTAATCATCTCAGGATGCCTCTGGCTTGTGATTGGCTGTTTTTTGCTTTCTATTGGATTGCGCTACGTTTTGGAGGGTGTCAGTCAAGGGGTTGCCTCAAATGCCTCTCAAGGTTTTCTTGTCGGGTATTTGGGAGGATACGTGGGAGGATGTGAAAATGGCGCCGTTGCACTCATAGCGTTAAGTTTAATGCTCGGATTTGTCAAAGGCCGCTATGTTATGGTGAAATCGGTAGATCGGGTAGTCCGGCGCATTTGTCGTTTTCCCAATCCGACTCACGTGTTCAACATTTATAGCTTTTCTTATTATTTACTGATTGCATTCATGGTGCTCTTAGGGGTTTCCATCAAATATTTTCATTTACCAAATGACGTTCGCGGTGCTGTCGACATCGCCATCGGCGCCGCTTTGATCAATGGCGCGATGCTGTACTTCCGCAGGCTTTCAGATCTCCGATAATCGCCGGACGTTTGCCGAGTACAGATTTGAATCGCATTCTCGTTAGGAGCCATTGACGATATGGATTTTCAGGAGATTTGGGTATGTTTTCGAATGGGTTTACCCTATCCTCTTTGAAAATCATTTGCGGGGGTAAAACCGTCGAAAACATCTCCAAGATCTCGGAAAGGCACAGCGTTAATGGCTCGCTAGATAAGGCCCTTCAAAAAAATCAGGGAATTTATTAAAATGCTCTGATAGGAAATTGTATAGTTAGGAGGGTGTAAGTGATGAGCATGACGCAGCAACTTAGTGAAAGAAACCATGTGAATGCTAAGCAGCATCGGTTATCGAATCTTTTCTCATTCGTTCAAAGCCAAATCATCGGACAAAAGGAGTTAATCGAACATGTTCTTGTCTGTCTGCTCGCTGACGGCCATGTCCTGATTGAGGGGATGCCCGGGCTTGCCAAAACACGCACCGCTAAGACGATTGCCCGGGGTTTGGAGGGGGACTTTCATCGCATCCAGTTCACTCCGGACCTCCTCCCTTCCGACCTGATCGGTACAGAGATTTATGTCCATGAGAAAAGCGACTTTACTTTCCGTAAAGGGCCCATCTTCAACAATATTTTGCTTGCCGATGAGATCAATCGCGCTCCGGCGAAAGTGCAGTCTGCGCTTCTAGAGGCAATGGAAGAAAAACAAGTCACTGTGGGACACAAAAGCTACCCCCTTCCTGAACTGTACATGGTGCTGGCAACCCAAAATCCCATCGAGCAGGAGGGAACCTATCATCTTCCCGAAGCGCAACTCGACCGTTTTCTGATGCATCTCGTTGTGACCTACCCTAACCATGAAGAAGAGCTTCGCATTGCCGAACTGGATCGCTCCGCTCAAATGCCTATCTCTTCCAAAACACAGAATGCGACAACCATAGAAGAGGTTCTCAAAGCACGAAAAGAAGTGTCTTCCATGTATATGAATGACACTCTTAAAAAATATATTGTCTCGCTCGTCAGCGCTACTCGCCGGCCGGAAAAATATGATTCCGAGCTGGCAAAATGGATCATGCATGGAGTATCGCCCCGAGCGACATTGGGGCTGATTCTCTGCTCTAAGGCTCTAGCATGGCTTTGGGGGGACGAGTATGTGACTCCCGCCCACATTCAACGGGTGGCGCTGCCCATTTTACGCCATCGGATGATCCCATCTTTTGCATCCGAGGCTGAAGGGATTTCCCGCAACGACATCGTCAAAAAACTTTTGGAAGTTGTCGCAGTACCCTGAGGTAGCCGTGCTTTATCCTGACTTTAATGAGTTAGTTGCTCTTAAAGATCGAAAACTGTCTCCGACTCACACCTCGACACAAACGGCAACGTCTACAGTTTCCGGCAGTTACCATTCTCCTTTTCGAGGGCAGGGGCTGGAGTTTGATTCCGTTCGTCAATATGTTCCCGGCGACGACGTCCGCAATATCGACTGGAGGGTGACTGCCAGATCAGGCTCGCCCCATCTCAAGTTGTTTCAAGAAGAGCGCGAACGAAGCGTAATCCTCTGTGTCGATAGGAACAGTTCGATGCAATTCGGCACCAAAAACACTTTTAAATCCATACAAGCCGCCCGTGCTGCCGCTCTCTTTGGCTGGCAGGCGTTGTCCAATCACGACCGTTTAGGTGCCTGCCTGTTTGGCGATGTTGCCGATGGAGTTCAATTATTTGCTCCCAAACGTACGCGGGCATCGCTTTGGGCGATGTTAACGGCACTCTGTCAGCCCCCGCCTAGCTGCCGGAAGATTTTCCTAGAAGAAGCACTAAAACAGATCGATAAGGTTTCTCCTGCCGGTTCTTTAGTTGTTGTTATCAGCGATTTTATGGACTTAGCAAACACTCCTGAGCCGGCACAAGCAGGCAGCAAAGAGGACTTTGCATCCGTTCTTGACGTTTACTTGTGTCGGCTCAAGAAACGATGCGACGTCCTCTTTGTTGCCATTAACGACCCCGCTGACATGGCCTTTTATCCTGTGGGCACCGTAGTATTCCGGGCGAGTAGCGGCGAGGAGATTTTCGTCAATACAGACAGCATAGCAGGAAGAGATGCATATGCCGGACAGTGGAGGGAAAACAGGAGGCGTTTGCATGCACTCGCTTCACAGCTAGGCATTCCCCTTATTGCCTTAACGACAGAGTCCGATTTGCCCCGCGATCTGATTATTGCCCTCAAGCAAATAGGGAAGCGGAGGAGGCGGTAATGGAACAGCTGCACGATATCGAAGGGTTGGATCCCATCGGTTTTTGGCCGCCGGCAATCGGATGGTGGGCGGTTGCAATGATTGTTCTTGCAGGTGTCATTGCCATTGTTGTCTTTCTTTGCCGCAGGATCGCCTTTAAACGGAGCTGGAGATACCCCGTGTTGAGGCAATTAAGGGAGTTGGAGAACGATCTGCTAAAGAAAAACACCGGCGACATCGCCGTTGCGCTTTCGGCATACCTTAGACGCATTGCTGTTCATCGCTACTCCAGGGATGCGTGTGCGGGGTTGACGGGACGGGCTTGGCTCAAGTGGCTGGCAAAGCACGATCCTAAGCGTTTCGACTGGGAAAGCAAGGGACGCCTCCTCATCGAAGCACCCTATGCTCCTCCTCATCTGACCCCCGCAACGGAAGAAATCAGGGAGTTGATTCAAGCAGTTAAAAGATGGGTGAGTTAAGATGTTTCGCTTTTATTGGCCATGGTTCGTTTTACTGCTTCCTCTGCCCTACCTCGTTGCGAAGTTGTTTCCTTCGGCAAAAACAGGGGGTAAGCCGAGTGCTCCTAAAATGCGGTTCCCCGCTGTTGAACGTTTAAAAAGGGCTTTTCCTTACTTCCGGCTTGCAGCCAATCAGGTAAATCGGGGATTTTATTTTCTTCTTTCTCTGGTGTGGGCGTTGTTAGTGGTTGCTTTGATGCAACCCGAAAGAGTGAATCATTTCACTCAAGTCAATAACAAAGGATATGATTTGATGCTCGCTGTCGACATTTCAGCCTCGATGCAAGCGCTGGATTTTTCTACGCCTTTGAAGACGATAAGCCGGCTGGATATGACAAAAGAGGTTGTGGGAAGTTTTGTCCTTGGGAGGCGGGGAGACCGAGTGGGACTGATTGTTTTTGGAGAAAGTGCTTATCTCCACGTTCCTTTGACGCTGGATACTCTATCTGTCAGCCATTTGCTCAATGAAGTCGCTTCCGGTATGGCGGGCAAAGCGACGGCAATAGGGGATGCGATCGGGTTAAGCGTCCGCACCCTTCGAGAAAGGCCTGAAGGGTCGCGCGTTCTTATCTTGCTCACAGACGGTGAAGACAACGCAAGCAGCATTCCTCCAATGGAGGCGGCAAAGCTTGCCAAACAGTACGGCATTCGGGTCTATACCATCGGAGTGGGAAAAAACGGGCCTGTCCCCTTCCCGACAAATTTTGGAGGATACCAGATGGTGCAGGTGTCTCTCGACGAAGATCTCTTGCGGCAAATCGCCTCGATGACCGACGGCCGGTACTACAGGGCAACAGATGGAAAGGCTTTGCAAGCGGTTTATGACAAAATCGATCTTCTTGAAAAGACAGAAGCAAATCAAAAAGAACTCCTTATCAGAGACCCCCTCTATCCCTACCCATTGGGCTTAGCGCTAGTCTTTTTGTTGCTGCTTACCTTCATCCAAGGATATAGGAAGGTGCTCATTGGCAATTAATCAGTTTCATTTTGCTCATCCGCTATGGTTATGGGCAGCAGCTGTTATCCCCTTGGCGTGGCTGCTGTTTCTCCTCTATCATCAAGAGTTTCGGCCAGCGCGTCGACTGGAAGCATTTATCGACAAGCACCTGCTTCCCTATTTGCTGATTAACAGGGAAGGTGGGAAATCTTCGCTGCTGAGTGCTCTCGTCCTGTGGTCCGGAGTTTGGGCATCTCTTACGTTGGCGATTGCCGGACCCCGCTGGGATTTTCATGAAATAGAGACCTTTTCACGCGATCAAAGCCTCATGATTGTACTCGACTTGTCAAAATCGATGGACGCTCAGGATAGCAAGCCTTCACGTCTTGTGCAGGCTCGCCGGAAAATCGAAGATCTCATCAACGCTGCAAAAGGGGTAAAAATCGGGTTAATTGCCTTTGCTGCCGATCCTCATATGATTGCCCCGTTGACAGATGATGTCGAGACGATTCGCCATTTGCTCCCTTCTCTTGATACGGATCTTGTATATCTGCAAGGAAGCCGGCTATCTCCCGCTCTTAAAATGGCCGCTAATGTCTTCGATGGGGAGCCCGGCGAAAACAAGTGCCTTCTGGTCATCAGCGATGGCGGCTTTGAAGATGCAAGCGCCATGACGACAGCGAAAGAGCTGGCTAAAAAGGGAGTCGTTATCCATTCCTTAGGGGTTGGGACTCTTGAAGGGGCGCCGGTTCCCGATCGAAAGGGTGGATTTATGAAAAAAGAGGGGGAGCTTCTCATTTCAAAACTCGACAAAGAGAAAATGCGGGAGATCAGCAACGTTGGAAGGGGAAGATATTTTGAGACCCTCCCTAACGATCACGCAGAGACGATCATTTTGGATGAGCTTGCCACCCGCGCCGAAGCAAAAGAAGAGATTGGGCAGACAACGCGTTTTTGGGAAGAACACTTTTATCTCCTGATTATCCCTGTTCTTCCTGTCATGTTGGCGTGGTTTCGAAGAGGGAATCTCTTCGCTATTCTGCTGATGATCTGTTTAGCACCTGCCTTCCCTCTCGAGGCTCTCGAAATCGGAGAGTATTTCAAAAACGACGCAAAAAAGGGAAAGGAGGCTTTCGAAGCCGAAGAATACGGGACGGCAATAGAAAAATTTCAAGATCCCTACAGAAAAGGAGTTGCCCGGTACAGAGCAGGGAACTTCGCCGATGCCGAAGCCTCATTTCGCCAATCTTCCCGTTCTGCTGTCGCCCCCCACGCTGCCTATAATTTGGGCAACGCCCTCGTTCAACAGCAAAAACTCGAAGAGGCTGTCACAGCTTATGAAGACGTGATTGCCCGCTGGCCCGATCACCAAAAAGCCAAAGATAACTTGGAAATCGTAAAGAAAATGCTGAAGAAGAAAAATCAGGAGAAAAAAAGAAGGGATCAAAAACGCCAAGAGCAAAAAAACAACAAACAGCAGGATCAGGAGCAAAAGAATAAGCAGCCAAAGAGCGGCAAACAAGAAGATCAGGAAAAACAGGAGAACAGACAGCAAGAACGAGAGGGAAAGAGCGGCAAACAGCAAGATCAGGAGCAAAAGAAGGGGAAGCAGGAGGATCAGGAGAAACAGGAGAACAGGGGCCAGGATACGCTTAAGGATCAAGAAGAAAAGGAAGGTTCTAATTCCTCTCGTCAACACGATCAAAGTGAAGGAGGCCAACAGGCTGAAAACGATTTTTCACCACAGCGGCCGGAACAACGGGAATCAACGGCTCCCGACAATGGCTCTTTGACGGGTTTTGGCGATCATCGAGAGGGAAAAGCATCAAAATCCCGGGAAGACTTGGACGCAGACCAATGGTTGAATCGGATTGCCGACGATCCAAAAGATTTTTTGAAAAATAAATTCTATGTAGAATCCAAACGGAAGGGAACAAAGAAGGGAATTGATCCGTGGTAATGTTGATGCGCTATTTGCTATTCCTTTTCCTTCCCCTATCACTCTTTTCGGCCGAGTTTACCGCGAGTGTGAATCGGAAGGAGATTACCTCCGGAGGAAGCTTGACGTTAACTCTTAAGTTAACCGGTGCTTCAGCAAAAGGCAATCCTGACACTTCTTCCCTAAAACAGTCGTTTATTATTCATGGGCAGCGGCAGTCGTCAAGTACTGTGATCACGAATGGCAAGATATCCTCAAGCGTCACTTGGCAGTTGACACTGATTTCTCGAAACGAAGGCATTTTAACGATTCCCTCTATCTCACTTAGGACCTCCGAGGGGACCCTTTCAAGTGATCCGATTCAAATCCATGTAGGGAAAAGGTCAGCCGGTTCCGCATCGGCAAATGACAATCGAATTGCCCTGACGGCAACTGTAAGCAACGCTAAACCGTATAAACATGAACCTATCGTCTACACAATAAGACTCAGTTCAAGAGAAGATTTGGCCAATGTCTTCACCCAGCGGTTAGCCGTGGACGATGCCATCGTGGAAACTGTTGGTGAATTGGTGGAAGAAGAGAAGATCATCGACGGCGTGCGTTATCACATCCTGAGCCTTCAATATTTGATCACCCCTCTAAGAGCCGGTCCTCTAACAATTCCCCCAATGGTGATTCAGGGGGGGATTTTGTCAAAGAGGCAAACTCGATCCAGGTCGGTATTTGATGATGACTTTGGCTTCTTTCAGATGATGCCTCACTTTGATCGGCTGGAGTCCTTTGCAGAGTCGACAGAGGAAACTGTGATCGAGGTGCAGCCTCCACTCCCTGCGGTCACTCCTTGGCTTCCGGCAGCTTCATTAACGATTGAAGAAAAGTGGAACGAATCCCAAACGTTGCAGGTGGGGGAGCCGCTCACACGCAGTTTTCATCTTGCCGCCGAAGGGGTGAAGGCAAGCCAGCTTCCCCATTTAGGCGACCTCCAGCTCAATGATGATGGGTTTAAAATCTATGCTGACAAGCCTGAATTGGGAGATGTTGTCGAAAGAGGAGTCATTAAAAGCTATCGCGATGAGAAGTATACATTGATCCCGCAGCAATCAGGGGCTTTGACACTTCCGGAAATTATCGTTGCTTGGTGGGATGTTTCAAAAAAGGAAATCGCCTACTCGCGCATCCCTCCAAGGGTTTTGGAGGTGCTGCCTGCCCCTGCGATGCATCAGACAGCGCTTGTGGATGAAACCACGCCGGCGCCGGCAGATTCTCCTCTCATGATCAACGATGCCAACCCGATTCTTTATGTGTTGATTGCAGGATTGGCTGTCCTGCTTCTCTTTGCTTTTATTTTGGTGATCGCTTTAAAGAGAAAAATTTCCCGACTGACAAAGGCCCCGGCAAAGACAGCCGCTAAGAAATCGGGAGGCTCCCGCTCTCGCCAATTTAAAGAGCTCGACAGCGTCTCAACTCCTGAAGAGTTAAAGCATTTCTTGCAATCATATGCCGAGAAGCATTGGTCGCTTTCTCCGAATATTCCTTTAAAAACCGTTTTTACTGTCGCAAAGCAACGAAGCCCGGCAAGTGTTCAGCAGGCATTTTTTTCTATTGAAAAGTCTCTCGAGGATGCCCTGTATCGGGATAAACAGATCGATATTCACCTCATTGCTAAGCATTGCTCTGCAGCTCTTAAGCAGGCGCAAGCGGAAGAGGCAACGGTTAATCATAAACCCACATTCCGCACCCCTTTACCGGCTGGAATAGATTTTTTCAAAAGGAGCTCCTAGAATAGCAAGCACATGTGATCGAACAGGATTGAGATTTAGGACAATTTCTTTGATGTTAAATCGAGTTCTA